>DATLWH010000635.1:0-3650 GCA_035576505.1 Thermoanaerobaculia bacterium
ATCGGCCTTGCCATGGCCTTCGCGCGGGTGGCAAGCGCGTTCTCGAGCATCATCCCCGCGGCCACGCTTCATTTCGCCGCCGCCTACGTCAGCCGGCGCCGCGCGCTGCGCAACGTCATTCTCTTCTGCTGGATGTTCTGCGGCGCCATCGCTCTGCTCCAGCTGGCTACGCCCTATTTCGTCATCGGTGTCCGCCGCTTCGAATGGGGCTACTACCCGATCGGATCGCCGTACAACATCTTCTGGGTCGTCGTCTTCGCCGCGATGTGTGCGATGGCCATCAACTTGTTATGGCAGGCATCGAAAGCAAGCGATGGGGTGGAGCGGAAACGCGCCCGGTCGCTCGTCCTTGCCTTTGCCACGGCCATGCTGGCCATCGTCGATTTTCCACCCTCGATCGGCATCGATACCCCGCCGCTCGGGTTCATGGCCATCCTGGCGTTCATCGCCATTGCCACCCACGCCATCTGGCGCTATCGGCTCGTGGAGCTGACGCCCGAGTATGCGGCGGGACAGATCCTGGCCACGATGAAGGGCGCGGTGATCGTGGTCGATCTCGACGGAAAGATCCGGGTGGCCAACCACGCGGCGTCGGTCATGCTCGGCTACCCCGATTCCGCGTTACTCGGAAAGCATATTCGCAGCATCGTCTCGCCCGAGGAGAACCTCACCACCGGCCAGCTTCTCCACAGTCTCGGCACGCTCGAACAGAACATGGGCTGGTGCACGGCCGCGGGTGCGCGCATCGATGTGCTGGCCACATCGTCGTTCGTGCGGGACGACAGCGGCAATCCGGTCGGGATCGTCTATGCCGCCACGGACGTCACCGAACGGCGGCGCGTGGAGCAGGCCTTGCGCGAGGGAGAGCACCGCTACCGCACGCTTTTCGAGGGCAACCCGCTGCCGATGTGGGTCTACGACTACGAAACACTCTCATTCATTGCCGTGAATGAGGCCGCGGTGCAGCACTACGGCTACGGCAAGGACGAGTTCCTGCGGATGACAATCGAGGACATCCGGCCGCCTGAGGATATCGGTCTGCTCCGGGCCGCGCTCACCTCGCGGCGCGACCGCAACGAACCCCGCGTGTTCCGGCATCGCAAGCGCAACGGCCAGATCTTCGACGCCGAGGTCATCTCGTTCGAGTTCATCTCCGCGGGAAGACGATCGCGGCTCGTCATCGCCGTCGATGTCACCGAGCGGCGCAGCGCCGAGCAGCGTCTGCGCGAGAGTGAGGAACGTTACCGGCTGCTCTTCGAGCGCAACCTGGCCGGGGTCTATCGAAGCACGATCGACGGACGCATCCTCGACGGCAACGACGCCATCGCCCGAATGTTCGGGTATCGCGACCGCGACGCCTTTCTCGCGCAGACGGCCTATTCGCTCTACAACTCCAGGGAAGACCGGAATCGTCTGATGGCGCAGGTGAGAGAGTACGGCTCGCTCTCCAACGTCGAAGTGCGCATGCGGCGGCGCGACGGTACGCCCGTCTGGGTCATCGAGAGCATGACGCTGCTCGACGGCGGCGTTCTCGAAGGAACGATCGTCGACATCACGGACCGCAAGACGGCCCAGGAGCAGATGGAGTATCAGGCCTACCATGATGCTCTGACGAGCCTGCCGAACCGGCTGCTCTTCCGCGACCGCATCGAGATCGCCCTCGCGCATTCCAAACGGCATCGCACGGCGGCGGCGGTGATGTTCCTCGATCTCGATCAGTTCAAGCTCGTCAATGACTCCCTCGGCCACACGGTCGGCGACCAGTTGCTCCAGGAAGTGGCCACGCGTCTCGTCCTTTCCATCCGCGCGGACGATACGGTGGCGCGCATGGGCGGCGACGAGTTCACGGTCCTGCTCACCGACATCAAAGAAGCCGGCAGTTTGTCGATCGTCGCGCAGAAGCTTCTCGACGCGATCTCCCAGCCGATGGTGATCGAAGGGCATGAGCTCTATGTCACGACGAGCATCGGCATCGCCTGCTCGCCCGAGGATGGCACGGACGCGGAGACGCTGCTCAAACGCGCCGACGGAGCGATGTACCGCGCCAAGGAAGCGGGAAGGAACAACTTTCAATTCGCCACGTCGATGGCGATGGAGATCACGTCAGAGCGGCTGGTGATTGAGCGAAGCCTGCATCACGCCTTCGAACGGGAGGAGTTCGTCGTCCACTACCAGCCGATGACGAACCTGCTCACCGGGAACGTCGTCGGCGCCGAGGCGCTCATCCGCTGGAATCATCCCGAACGCGGGCTGATGCCGCCGGACGACTTCATCCCCATCGCCGAGGAGTGCGGGCTCATCCTGCCGATCGGAGAGTGGGTTCTGCGTACGGCGGTGAAGCAGATGAAGGGATGGCACGCGGAGCATGGGCCGTTGCGCGTGGCCGTGAACCTCTCCGCGCGGCAGTTCCAGCAACGCGATCTGACGACGATGATCGAGCGGATCCTCTCCGACAACGACTATCCTCCGGAGTTGCTCGACGTCGAGATCACGGAGTCGACGGCCATGCAGAACGCCGACGTCTCCCTCGCTGTGATGAAACGGCTCAAGCAGATGGGCGTGCGCATCTCCATCGACGACTTCGGTACGGGCTACTCATCGCTGAGCTACTTGAAGCGCTTCCCGATCGACACCGTCAAGATCGATCAGAACTTCGTACGCGATCTCACGGACGTCTCGAACGACGGTGCCATCATCACCGCTGTGATCTCGATGGCGCGGGCCCTCAACCTGCGCGTCGTCGCCGAGGGCGTCGAGACCGAAGCGCAGCTGGCGTTTCTGCGGAAGGAGAACTGCGAGGTCGTGCAGGGCTTCCTCCACAGCCGGCCGGTATCCGCTGCGGAGTTCGAGTCGTCGTTGCGGGCGAGGAAGACGTAGGGAGATCGGGGGTCGGGAGTCGGGGGTCGGGGGTCGGAGTGGGTTCGCTGAGGTTGCGGTCTCGCGGTCTCCAGGTTGCAAGGTTGCTGCATTGCTGTGTGGCAAACGATTAGCATTCACACCTCGCAACCCAGAAACCCAGCGACCCAGCAACCCAGCAACCTGACAACACAGCAACCACAAGACCCCGCTCCGACCCCCCACCCCCGACTCCCGCTAGAATCCCGATATGAAAACCATCGCGCTCATCCTCCTTGCAATGCTCACTCTCGATCCCTCCCAGGTCGCGCCCGATGTCGCGCAGCGCCTGGCGCGCTTTCAGAAGGTGGAGATGCCGTTCACCTATGGGGGGATGACCGCGCGGGAGCGGCGCGTCGTCGAGGAGATGATTGCGGCCTGCCGCGATCTCGAGAACATCTTCTGGCGTCAGAACGATCCGGAGAATGTCGCGCTCTACAACAGCCTGGCCACGGCCACCGATCCGAAGCTGCAGGCCGCGCGGCACTATCTCTGGATCAACGGCAGCCGCTTCGATCTGCTGAACCACAACGAGCCGTTCATCGGAAAGGATCCGATGCCGCCGGGACGCAGCCTGTTGCCGAAGGGTGTCTCGCGCGACGAGATCGAGGCCTATGTGGCCGCGCATCCCGCGGAGAAGAAGGCCATCTATGACGAGCGCACCGTCGTCGAGCTGGTGAGCCGCAATCCGCTGCGTTTGAAAACGACTCCCTATCACGTGAAATACCGCCGCTGGCTGGAGCCGGCGGCGCGGC
>DATLWH010000636.1:0-5099 GCA_035576505.1 Thermoanaerobaculia bacterium
CGGCTCGGGGGTGGTCTGGAGTCCGAAATGGTCGCCTGACGAAAAGGTGATCGCATTTACGGGGAGAGACGCGAGCGGCGTCCAGCACATCTACATCATGGACGGCGACGGCTCGAATCGCCGGCAACTGACGCACATCGAATCCTCCGAGGGCGAAGCGCAGTGTCCGGTCTGGTCGCCCGACGGACGCCGGCTGGCCATTCAGACCAGCGGGAAAGACCACAAGGCGTACGTCTGGACCTTCGGCTACTCGAGCGGGACGGCCTACAAACTCGCCGCTCATGAGACGATCTACGAAGACGAGGTGCCGGCCTGGTTCCCCGACGGAAAACGGCTGGCCTACCAGAGCAACCGCAGCGGCCGGATGGAAGTGTGGTCGATGAGGGCGGACGGGACGCAAACGCGGCAACTGAAGGGGGCGCCGGTTCGTGACGGCAACGCCGCATCGGTCCACTGAAGCTGCCTCTTGCCAGCCGGATCGTTGCCAGAACGCGTCAGTCATCAAGCCTGCACGGTAATTCGTGCTGCGTGCCGCTGACCTTCCAAAACCACGGGGCTCTTTTCGCCTAAACCCTTGACTCCATCTGGTTCGTTGCGGCAAAGGGCGTTGTGCACACGCAGGCGAGCCTCGTATTGCGGTGCTTGATTGAATACCCATAGGCCGGGGTCATTCTTGATGCATTCGACGAGGAGCAGCATCGCCTCTGGGGAGAAACCCGCCCGTTCACCGGCGTCCTTTAGGCGCTTATTTGCCGCTTTGGTCATTTCGTCGCTAGGATCCATCTTCCCATACGCGGCTAGCGCAATCATCTCCGTAGCCGAATGAATGCCGGCCGCCCGGAGCTCGCGGAGCCTGCCTCCTGCGTGGACGGCCAGAATCGCCTGGTCGACCCAGTCGAGGATTCGTTCCTGCGGGTAGAGCGAGCGCTCCGCCAACTCCGGCACGTTTGCCGTAGCCAGATGCTGGGTAGAGGCGATTCCCAGTTCCTCGAGGAGATCGGCAGCTTCGTCGTTGATTCCTTCGATGAGAAGCACCGGAAAGTCGGCATCGGCAACCACTTGTCCTCCGAAGGTCTTGATGGCCGTCTTCTTGAGTGATTTCATCGCAAGCGGATGAAAGAGACCGATGAGAAAGCAGAACAAGTTTGCAGGTATCCCCGAGGCAACGACTCCGGTTGCTCCGGTTGCTCCGGCGAAGAGCTCGTGCCCAACTGTACAGCCGATGAACATCGCGATGGACGCCTTGACCGCGCTGTTTACCAGGAACCGCGGCGAAAGAGCACTCGCATTCAGACGCGCGAGCAGGTACCAGAGCGTACTGATGTACGCGCCGTATCCGGAATAGATCAGGCCGGTGTTCGCGGCGGTACCATGGCCACGCCAGGAGACGATGGCGAGTACGAGAAATACTCCTGTCAGCATCGCCGAAGCAACTACGGTCTCGAAAAGAGTAGTCCGGCAGGCAGCGATGGACTCTTCAGCCGTCTTCGCGGCAACGGCAACCGCATCGTGATCGGCTTCGCCTTCTTCACTCTTCTCGCTCGCTGCCTCTGAGCATTTCATGGCGAGATCTCTATTCAAACGACGGCGAAAAGCCCGCTGCAAGCGCTGGCTCACGGCGTAGTTCCCGAGACCGATCAATCCAGGCAAGAGCGCGAATACCGCAAACATCTGTTGCGACAGGTCGGCTTCGCTCTTGGTATCAGCAATCGGCGTGGGAAACAGCCACGGTTTCACGAACGCTACGTAGAACGGTGTCCCCATGAACCCCACCAATCCGAGGATCAGCAGCCCTAACAGCCATTTGCGTTCGCGACTGTCCGTACGCGTTCCATGATGCCGCTTGGTCGCTCTATCGCTATCATGTAGTTGCTCTCCCATATTCTCCTCCGCATCGATCCACTGATATTGATGGCCGGAATGGGCAGATTCCCTCTCGCGAGCGTGGTTTTAGTGACTCACAGCACGATGGGTTCGCCTGGTCCATCGATCTACGAGAGGCGCGAGAGCCGGTCGGACTGGAGAGTCCGACCTACGTTAAGACCTACGTTCTACATTGAGGGGACGCGCGCTGATTTCTACCTAAAGTAGAAGTCTTGCATTTCTCCGAACACCGAGGGAGCCTCGGGTCAGGAGAATTGCTGACGATGGATACGGAGACGACGGACTTCGGGACGGATGCGAGACTGATCGAGGTGCTGGCGCGGCACTGGGGATTCTCTTCAACGCGGCCGCTCCAGCGCGAAGCGATGGAGGCGGCGCTCCGAGGGCGCGATGCGCTTGTGGTCATGCCGACGGGCGGCGGAAAGTCGCTCTGCTACCAGGCTCCGGCAGTGGCTCGCGGGTCGCTCACGGTCGTCGTCTCGCCCCTCATCTCCCTGATGAAGGATCAGGTCGACGGCCTGGCGGCGTGCGGCGTTCCGGCGATGCAGTTCAACAGCTCGCAGTCGAGCGCGGAACAGCGCGAGGTGGAGCGGGCGCTTGCGAACGGCGCGCTCCGGCTGATCTTCGTCTCTCCGGAGCGTCTGGCTCTTCCGGGCTTCCGGCAACTGATCGGGCGCGCCGGCGTCACCGCGTTCGCCATCGACGAGGCGCATTGCATCAGCCAATGGGGCCACGATTTTCGCCCCGAATACCGGCAGCTCCTCGAGTTGCGCCGGCTCTTCCCGGATGCCTCGCTGCACGCGTACACCGCC
Source organism: Thermoanaerobaculia bacterium (assembly GCA_035576505.1). Lineage (GTDB taxonomy): Bacteria > Acidobacteriota > Thermoanaerobaculia > Gp7-AA8 > Gp7-AA8 > JADGNZ01. Next base: position 2,697 of record DATLWH010000636.1, read on the forward strand.
ACTGCCACCGAGCGCGTGCGCCGCGACATCGTCGAGCAACTGGCCCTTCGCGATCCGGTTGAACTGGTCGGCAGCTTCGACCGGCCCAACCTCACGTACCGCATCCTGCCGAAACGCGACGAAGTGGCGCAGGTGGAGGAGGTGATTCGCCGTCATCGCGGAGAAGCGGGGATCATCTACTGCATCCGGCGCCGCGACGTGGACGCGCTGGCCTCGATCCTCGGAAGCCGCGGTTACCGCGTCGCGCCGTACCACGCCGGGCTCTCTCCGGAGATCCGGCGCTCGGCGCAGGAGGATTTTTCGAACGAGGAGTGCGACATCATCGTGGCCACGGTCGCCTTCGGGATGGGCATCGACCGCTCCAACGTCCGCTTCGTGCTCCACACGGGGATGCCGAAGTCGATCGAGCACTACCAGCAGGAGAGTGGACGCGCCGGACGCGACGGGCTGGAAGCCGAGTGCGTGATGTTGTACGCGCCGAGCGACGCCGCCGCGTGGAATTCGATTCTCTCCGGCGGCGTGGCGGATCCCGCAGCCGAACATCTGCGCGGAGCGCTGGAGAACGTCGAGCGAATGCAGCGCTATGCCGAGACCCTCGTCTGCAGGCACAAGGCGCTGGTCGAGTATTTCGGTCAGGCGTACGAGAGCGGTCCTTGCGGAGCCTGCGACGTCTGCCTCGATCATCACGAGTTGTTGCCGGACGGGTTGGTCATCGCGCAGAAGATCGTCTCCTGCGTCGTGCGGGTGGGAGAGGCTTTCGGGGTGGGATACATCGTCTCGATCCTGCGCGGCGCGAACAGCGAGAAGATCCGCGGGCGCCGGCACGACGCGCTCTCGACCTTCGGAATTCTGGCCGGCTTCTCGAAGGAAGAGCTGAACGACTTGATCGCCCAGCTCGTGGCGCAGCGGTTTCTAAGGAGGGAAGGTGGTCTGTACCCTGTTCTCCGGCTGACCGCCACGTCGCGAGCGCTGCTCCGTGGTGCATGCGCGGTGCGACTCATGCGCGCCTCCGCGCGCGCAGGCGACGATCTCGTCCGCCGCGATGGGACGTGGAGCGGCGTCGACCAGGCGCTCTTCGAGGAGCTCCGCGAATGGCGAAAGCGCGAGGCGGACTCGCGCGGTGTCCCGCCGTTCGTGGTCCTCGGCGACAACACGCTGCGCCACCTCGCGGCGGTGCGGCCCTCCTCGCTCGAACGGATGCGGTCGATCTCCGGCATCGGCGAGAGCCGGCTGGCGACGTTCGGCCCCGCGCTGCTTGCCGTGATCCTCGACGTCTGCGAGAGAACGGGCATCACCCTCAACGCCGCCGCGCCGCCTCCTCCGCTGTCGCGACAACCAAAGACAGCGACGCCCGGCCGCATCCAGGCATACGACGCCTTCCGCCGCGGCGCGCGGATTGACGACGTTGTCAATCTCACCGGACGAGCCCGAAGCACCATCGCCGGTTACCTGGCCGATTTCATCGCCAGCGAGCGTCCCGACACGATCGACCGCTGGATCGAGCGCGAGCAGTTTGAGGCCATCACCCCTGTCGTCACCCGCCTCGGCACGGAACGCCTCAAGCCGATCTACGACGAATTCGAAGGGCAGATGTCCTACGACGTAATCAAGCTGGTCGTCGCGCACGTCGTGGCGCAGACAGCGGCGGCGAATTCATCCTGAACCCTGAGGTTTACTGGACGCGGACGCGTAACTCCTGGAAGTGAACCGCCTTGACGATTACGCCGGTTAGCGGCGGTGCGTCGGTGTAGCCGCCGGTGGAGAGGCTGAGTGCCGAGCGAGCGGCGTCGACAGCAGTACGGAGCTCGGTGACGTGGACTGCTTTGATCGGAGTGCCGGCCGTGGCCGCATCCGTGAAGACCGCTGCGCTGAGGTTTGCAAGAGAGCGGACGGCGTTGACGGCGGTCCGTAGTTGCGCGAGGTGAACGGCTTTCACGGCAATCCCCGTGGTCAGTGTCGTATCCGTGAAGATCACCGTCGTGGCGAGATCGGGAAGGCTGTTCGCCGATGGTCCCGATCCGTTGACCGCACGTATCTGGTAGAGGTAGGCCGCATTGGCAACCGCGGTGGTGTCGGAAAACGAATTGGTGGCAGGCGTTCCGATTTGAGTAAACGCACCGCCCGCCGCCTTCCGGTCGATCTGATACGAACTCGCGCCGGCGACGGAGTTCCAGGTGATACCGACGCTCGTGCTGGTGACCGCCGCGGCCGTTACCCCCGTCGGGGCGGAAGGGACGCCGGAAGGCGCCAGAATCTGGAGGTGATTGGTGGCGCCGCTCAGGTTCCTGTTGAGCGTGATCCACAACTCGCTGGCGGACGTGCGGAGCGACGGGTAATAGTCGGCATCAGACACCAGCGTCACGCCGCCGAGAGTGACCTGCGGATAGACGCCCGTGAAGTTGC
>DATLWH010000637.1:0-4786 GCA_035576505.1 Thermoanaerobaculia bacterium
CCCCAACCCCAACCCCGAGCGCGATTACGAGATCGCCTTCGAAGCTCCGGAGTTCACCTGCCTCTGTCCGATGACGGCGCAACCGGACTTTGCGACGATTCGCATCCGCTACGTGCCCGATCAGACGTGCGTCGAGCTCAAGTCGCTGAAGCTCTACCTCTGGTCGTATCGCGACGTGGGAACGTTCCACGAAGCGGTTACGAACAAGATCGCCAACGATCTCATCGCCGCCCTGGAGCCGCGCTATCTGCACGTCGAGGGCGACTTCTACGTCCGCGGCGGGATCAAGACGGTGGTGAGAGTGGAGCACCGGAAAAATCGTCAATGAGGCCGTCTAAGCTGCCGGAGGTCCCATGCCGCCCAAGCCAGCGATCTTCATCCCAGGATTCCCCGCCAGCGAGCTCCACGACAAAGCGACTGGCCAGAAGCTCTTTCCGCCGAATCCCCTCGATCTGCTCGATCCGGCCAAGAAGCAGGCCTTGCTCAACAAGCTGTCGGCCGTTCCGGGCGACGTCATCGCCGGCCCGCCGATCGAAGCGACGATCCGCGTGATCAAGCCGGCCGCGCAGACGCTCTACGACATCCTCGAGGGCTCGTACGGCTATGACGACACGACCTTCATCCCCATCGGGTGGGACTGGCGCCAGAGCATCTCTTCCGACGATACGGTCGCGCGGATCAAGACGGCTCTCGATACGCTCTCGCCGGCGAAGGACGGCAAGGTCGTGGCCATTCTCCATTCGACCGGCGGACTCGTTTTTCGCGCATTCCTGGAGCGAGCCCCCGAGTACCTGGCCTGCTTCGAACAGGTGCTGACGTTCGGCATTCCCTGGTGCGGCACGCTGGAGGCGCTGCACGCGGTGAGCAAGGGAGCGGCGATCAACATCGGACCGATCCCCCTTCTCTCCGCCGATGACTCGAAGCGGATCATTCAGAACGCGCAGGCCGCGTATGACCTCTTCCCGCGCTGCCCGGACATGAACCTCTTCATTTCCGGCGGCGTCTCCACGACGCCGATCGACGATCAGTCGTGGATTCCGGGCGACCCCGGTCACGATTTCATGCGTACGCTGGCCGGGAAGGCGCATGCCCGGTTCCCGCAGAACTTCGACGTTTTGCCGGTGACCAGCGTCTGCGGCTGGGGCGGCGACACCTGGCCGGTCTGCACGAACGTCGGCGGCACGCTGACCTTCCCGCCGCCCGACAACGACGCCGGCGATGGCACGGTCAACTTCCCCTCCGCCTCGTGGCTCACCGGCAAGGACGTGCGGCAGATGCCTGTGCCGGTCGGAGCGTACGCGGATGAAGGTCTGATCCCGCAGTACCACGGGCAGCTTTGGATGCCGAAGGTGGTGCGCCAGCTCTTCGACGAGGTACTGACGAACGCGGCCCGCGGGCCGTTCGTCGCCGCCGCGGTCGACAAGGATCAGTACGTCGATCAAAACGCCGATCCCGTTCGCGTCCGCATCGCCGCCGTTGCCGGCGATGGCACGCCGCTTCCGAACGCCGTCCTCCGCTTCCGCAATGGTCCGCAACCTGCGTCGCAGCCATTCACCGGACCGCGGATGAACTTCGACATGCCGCGGGGCGCGTTCCAGCAGCAGCCGGCGAACAACATGCGACGGATGGAGATCACGGTCGCCTGGGATGGTGGCGGTCCGGTGACCATTCCTCTGTTGATCATGACGGCATAGCCCGGTCTCGATTCTCCGCACTCTCGATCCGAGACTGTGCACTCTCGATCTGAGAGTGCGTAGTCTCGATCTGAGAGTGCGGAGTCTCGATCTGAGAGTGCGTAGTCTCGATTCGAGAGTGCGTAGTCTCGATCTGAGAGTCGGTACTCTCGATTTGAGAGTCGGTACTCTCGATTTGAGACTCCGTACTCTCGATCTGAGAGTCCGTACTCTCGATTTGAGAGTCGGTACTCTCGATCTGAGGGTCCGTACTCTCAATCTGAGGGTCCGTACCCTCGACTCGAGAGTCCGTAGTCTCGATTTGAGAGTACGCAGCCAGGAAACCGACCGATCGAGCTCCAAATCGTTCCAAAACCACCAAAACTGGTAACTCAGCCACCCCCGCAACCGCACAACCGCGAGACCACGGACTACAGCGATGGTCCAAACCCGGTGATCGTCCGGAACGCCTCAATGTACTTCTCGCGCGTTTTCATCACCACATCGGCCGGCAGTTCCGGCGGCGACGATGCTTTGTCCCAGCCCGTCGTTTCCAGCCAGTCGCGGACGAACTGCTTGTCGAATGACGGGGGGTTGCTGCCGATGGCGTAACGGTCGGCGGGCCAGAAACGGGAGGAGTCGGGCGTCAGCGCTTCGTCGATCCAGACGACCAGTTGTCCGCGCGTGGCATGTTCATCGATGCCGAACTCGAACTTCGTGTCGGCGATGATGATGCCGCGCGTCTCGGCGTACGCGGCGGCGCGTTGGTAGATGCGCAAGGTCCGGTCGCGCAGCTCCGCGGCCAGATCGTCACCGACGAGCGCGCACATCCGCTCGAATGAAATGTTCTCGTCGTGGCCGGTCTCTTCCTTCGTCGCCGGCGTAAAAATGGGCTCGCGCAGTTTGCTGGCCGTCGTCAGACCTTTCTCCAGCGCGATGCCGCAGACCCGGCCCGTCTCGTTGTACTCCTTGAGTCCGGAGCCGACCAGGTAGCCGCGGGCCACGCATTCGACAGGCACGACCCGGCACTTCCGCACGATGACGCTCCGCCCGCGCAGCTCCGGGTGCGCCCGCACCTCGGCGGGAAAGGCGTCCCATTCCGTTTCGAGCAGATGGTTCTCGATGTCGCCGAAGTGCCGAAACCAGAACGTCGACATCTGCGTGAGGATCTTCCCCTTGTCCGGAATGCCCGGCGAGAGGACGACATCGAACGCGGAGATGCGGTCGGTCGCGACAAACAGAAACGCGTCGCCGAGGTCGTAGACATCACGCACCTTGCCGCGCCGGGCCAGTGGGAGAGGGAGGCTGGTCTCGAGAAGAGCAGACATGTGGGGAGTTTATCGCGACTCATTGGTAGAGACGCGCCCCCCCTACTGCCTGATCCGCGAGCCCACCACCTTCGCCTCTCCCAGCCGCGTCGCCGTTGCACGGATCCCCCGTGCGAAGTCGGTATCGATCTTCCTCCCGAGCGCCGGCGGTTGCGGCGATCCCATCTTGAAGAGGATCTTCGCGCTGGCGAGGAGGGTCGGACCCTGATACGTCGGATCGCCGGAGAGCGGGTCGATCGTCGAGGAGTAGGGGAAGACGACCGCCTGGTTCGACGGGTCGTCGACGAAGAACTCGACCGAGCCGCCGTCAACCTCGGCGGGAAGCGATGCCTGGCGGTGGCCGAGCGCCGGGATGTCGAGCGTGGCGTCTTTCAACACGGTCCCGCCATCGGCGCCATAGACGTTCACCCGAAGCGTAATGTTCGAACGCCCGAGGTTCACCGCGCCGACGTTCGTGCGCCAGCCGAGCCGGGCCACATTGCGTATGCCGTGCGCCACCGAGCTGATCCCGTCGCTGTTGAAGTCCTGCAAGCCCGCCCACACACCCGGGATCGTCTGGCCGTAGGTACCGCTCCTGGCGTTGTTGTACGTGCTGGTCGTAACGAGGAACGAGCGCGCGAGCACGTCGTTCGGCACCGTCGGGTTGTCTTCCGGGAACGTGGCCACGAGAAGCGCGCCGGAAGCGCTCTTCATGCCGAACAGATCATCGAGGATGTTGTCCGACAGGACCGTCCCATTCGCGGGAACCGTGAAGGTGCGCTCGCTGCCCACACCGCCGCCGGTCGGAAGGAACGTCACGCTGATGGTAAGGGGATAGCCGAGCTGCGGATTGAAGACGCTGAACTGCGTCAGCCAACGCGTTCCGAAGTTACCCGGCTGATTGGCCGAAGCCGGAATGACGTAAGTGTCATTGATCTGCGCGGCGAGCGGAAGAGAAACGACAACAAGAAGCAGGGCAACGAAAATGTACCTGGAAGTGTTCACGAGAAACCTTTCCGGGTACCGGCAATGGAGGGAACGGCGGCGCGAGCGCGGTCATTCCTTGGGAAAGGCAGAAGGCTGAAGGCGGAAGGCGGAAGGCGGAAACCTGAAAACCAGCGGCGAGACTCTGGCTTCTTCCTTCTGCTTTCAGCCTTCAGCCTTCAGCCTTCAGCCTTACCTCGTCCCGATCTCCTTGTAGTCCCGCCGCGGAGATCCGGTGAAGATCTGCCTCGGACGGGCGATTTTCTGATCGGAGTCGTCCAACATCTCGCTCCACTGCGCCAGCCAGCCGGACACGCGCGGGATGGCGAACAGAACGGGGAACATGTCCATCGGGAACTTCAAGGCCTGGTAGATGAGGCCCGAGTAGAAGTCGACGTTGGGATACAGCTTGCGTTTGACGAAGTACTCGTCCTCGAGGGCGATCCGTTCCAGCTCCAGGGCGATGTCGAGCAGCGGATTCATGCCCGTCACCTCGAAGACCTGGTACGCCACGTTCTTGATGATCTTGGCGCGCGGGTCGTAGTTCTTGTAGACGCGATGGCCGAAGCCCATCAGCCTCACGCCGCCCTCGCCCTTCTTCACCTTTTCGATGAAGGCAGGGATGTTCTGCTTCGAGCCGATCTCGGTCAGCATCCGGATGACCTGCTCATTCGCGCCCCCGTGCAGCGGCCCGTAGAGCGCGGCACACGCCGCGGCGACGGCGGAATAGGGGTCGACGTGCGAGCTGCCGACGACGCGCATCGAGCTCGTGGAGCAGTTCTGCTCGTGATCGGCGTGGAGAATGAAGAGGACGTCGAGCGC
>DATLWH010000638.1:0-3186 GCA_035576505.1 Thermoanaerobaculia bacterium
CCGTCCACCTATGTCTCGAATGTGCAGGCGGCGCCGGACGGTAGCGTCTGGGTGATCACCTACGGTGGTGTGGCCCGATTCGACGGCCGGCACTTCATCGCTGCCGGCGGGCCGCCTCCACCTGTGAACGCCTTGTCGATCGATGACGCGAACAACGTCTGGCTGGCCACTGCCGGCGGCGTCGTGCGCGGCAGCGCGAGAAAACCGTTTGTCGCTGTTCCTGGCGGCCCACCAGGAGAGGCAACCGCTGTCTGGTGTGAGGGGAGCGGGGGTCGGGAGTCGGGGGTCGGGAGTCGGAGTAACGGCTCTTCTGCAGGCACCCTCTTTTCTCCGACCCCCGACCCCCGACTCCCGACCCCCGTCACCTCCACCTGGGCCGCCTTCGCGGGCCGCGTGGCGCGTCTCGCCAACGGCACATGGACGTTCTGGCCGATCGTCGGCGACGAGCGGATCGACGCCATCGTCGTCGATGGTCATCGAACCGTCTGGGCGCGCTCGGCGTCTCATCTCTGGTCAAAAGCGGAGGCGGAATCCTCCTTTCATGAGGAGACTGGCGCGCTGCCGGCGACGAGCACGAGCGGTTACCTCGCTCTCGACCGGCGCGGCAACCTCTGGGTGCCGACCGATCGCGGCGTGGCTGTTCACGACGATGCCGGCTGGCACGTGATCGGAGCGGCCGAGGGCTTGCCGGTCGAGTGGGCGCGCGACGTCATGGAAGATCGGGAGGGCTCGATCTGGGTCGCCAGCCTCGGTGTTCATCGCATGCTCGGCCGCGGCGAGTTGACCACCTACGATCGGCGTTCCGGCCTGACGAACGCCGTCACCTGGTGCTTCCTCTGGGATCGCGACGGCCGGCTTCTGGTCGGCACGGACCTCGGCCTGGCCCGTTCCACCGCCACGAGTTGGCAAACCGTCGCCGGCTCCGCCGGGAAACAGGTTCGGTCTGTCGTCGAGGAGGCGGACGGGACGCTCTGGATGGGCGGCAGCCCGGCGGAAGTGCTGCGCGTTGGTCCTGGCGGAGATGTGCGCAAGTACGCCGTCGCCGGACGAACGGTGCTGAAGATCCTTCGCGATGGCGATGGCGCTCTCTGGGTTGCCACGCGCGGCGGCGGACTCTTGCGCAAGGCGCCGAATGACGATCGCTTCCTGCCGGTGTCGGTTCCGAAAGGGACGCCCGAGGAAACGTTCCGCTGGCTGATGATCGACGCGCGCGGCCGGCTCTGGGCCACGGGCGAGCATGGCATCGCCTGCCTCGATCGCGGAACCTGGCGACGCTACACCACGCGTGACGGGCTCGCGCACGATCACGCCTCGTACATGATCCAAAGCGCATCGGGCGATTTCTGGGCCGCCTATTTCGAGCCGCTGGGCATCGTTCGTTTCTCGATCGACGGCAATGGCGCGATGCACGTCGTCGATCGTCTCGACGCCCACAGAGGGCTCTCGGCGAGCAAGATCTTTCTCATCGGCGAAGACGTACATCGTCGGATGTGGGTCGGTACCGGCGTCGGCGTCGATCTCATGAACGGCCCGCTCGTCGAGCATCTGGGAATGGCCGACGGTCTGGCCGGCGACGACGTCGATGCCATGGCCTTCCTGGCTGGTTCCGATGGTGAGGTCTTTCTCGGCACCAGCTCCGGGTTCAGCCACTACGTTCCGCGGCCCGATCCGCCGCGTGCCGATCCGCCGCCGGTGCGGATCACGTCGTCGGCCGTGACTAGGAAGCACGATTTCTCCGCGACTTTCGCCGCGCTGACGTACCTCAAGCAGGATGTGATCGAGTATCAGGTTCGGCTCCTCGGCCTGGAAGACGAATGGCGCCCGGCATCGTCGCGCGAGGTGCGTTACGCGCTGCTCGGCCCCGGCCACTACCGCTTCGAGACGCGGGCGCGGCTGCGGCCCGGTGCCTGGAGCTCGCCGGCGGCGCTCACGTTCACGATCGCGCCGGCGTGGTGGCAAACATCGTCGGCGCGCGCCCTGGCGCTGCTGGGAATCGCGGCGCTGATCGTGCTCGCCCATCGCGCGCGCGTGGCCCTTCTCCGCCGCCGCAACCGCGAGCTCGAGGCGATCGTGGCCCAGCGTACCCACGAGCTGGCCGACGTCAATACGCGTCTGCTCGATCTGAGCGTCACCGACGCCCTGACCGGCATGAAGAACCGGCGCTATCTCGACCTCTGCATGCCCGAGCACATGGCCGACTCCCTGCGCCGCCACGAATCGCTCTCGCGCGCGGGGCTCGATCCGACGCGCGCCAATGCGGACCTGCTCTTTTTTCTGCTCGACCTCGACCGATTCAAGGAGATCAACGACCGTTTCGGCCACGCCTCCGGCGACCGCGTGCTCGTCGACATTCACGAACTGCTGAAGACCACCATGCGCGACACCGACACGCTCGTACGCTGGGGAGGCGAGGAGTTCCTGCTCATCGCCCGAAACTCCTCGCGTCACGAGGCGGCCGCCATCGCCGAGCGCATTCGCAGTTCGATCGCCGGGCATGCCTTCATCGTCGGGCAGAGGACGACGTCACTCCGCCTCACCTGTTCGATCGGCTTCGCGCCGTTCCCCTTCCTGCCGCTGGACCGTACCCGCTTCGGCTGGCCGGAGGTACTCGACGTCGCCGACAGTTGTCTCTACGCCGCCAAGCACGCCGGCCGCAACCGCACCGTCGGCGTCATCGCCGGCGATTGCCGCGATCCGGAGTCGCTCCTCCACCGCATTCGTCAATCGCTCGACCAGGTTGCCGCCGCCGGCGAAGTGACGCTGGCCACGGGTGGGGATGCGACTGCGATCGCGGTGTGAATCGCGGTCGCGGTGTCGCGAGGTTACGGGTCACGAGGTGCGAGATCGCGCGGTTACGGGCGTCACGAGGTTGCGAGGTCGCGCGGCGCAAATGACGTGCGCGCGGCGACTTTGCGGCTGTAAGAACGGCGGAGGCGTTCCCTGGGTTTGGACGTTAACGACGCCGCGATAGCGGCACAAGAGGGTAGCCAGAGGTGCGAGCGCTTTTTGCGAGCACCTCTGGTTGCGGTGTGCATTGAGATTGTGCCGCGTCAGCGGCACTGGATGAGTGAGACGAATGACGATTGCGACGACTTCCAGTGCCGCTGACGCGGCACGAAATCCATAGCATCCGCAACCAGGGGTGCTCGCAAAAAGCGCTCGCACCCCTGGCTATCGTCTTTATGC
>DATLWH010000639.1:0-4246 GCA_035576505.1 Thermoanaerobaculia bacterium
ACGCAACGCCAGCTCGTGGTTGTGCCGCATCACCTCCGGCCAGCCACCGTCCACGAGCGTGGCCATGAACTGCAGCGCGGCCGGGACGCAAAGCCACGCCGTCGGATCGTAGGTGCCCGGCCAGTCAAACTCGAGATGGAACCGGCTGCGATCGGTGCGGGCTGCGTTCGCGCCGTGGCTGATGACCACAGGACGGATGCCCAGCCGCCGGTTGGCGCGCACGTAGAGGAAGGCTGCCCCTTTCGGAGCGCAGACCCATTTATGGAGGTTGCCCGTGTAATACGCGGCGCCGAGAGCGTCGAGATTCAGCGGGAACATGCCCGGCGCGTGCGCTCCGTCGACCAGCGTGTCAATGCCGCGCTCTTTCAGCTCATCGATCAGCCGTGCTACCGGAAAGATCAATCCAGTCTGACTGGTGACGTGATCGATGAGAAGAAGGCGCGTGCGATCGGTGACGCGCTCCATGACCCGGTCGATGACGTCAGCGGACGACTGGATCGGGAACGGCACATCGACCGGTACGACCTTCGCGCCGGCCAGTCCCGCCACGTAGTCCAGCGCGTTGCGCGAGGCGTTGTACTCGTGGGATGTGACGAGCAGCTCGTCATGCCGGTCGAGATCGAGCGAGCGGAGCACCGCGTTCACCCCGGCGGTGGCATTCGGAACGAACGCAATCGAGGCCGGATCAGCGCCGACGAACTCCGCGAGCATGGCCCGGGCTTCATCGAGCAACGGCTCGAGCTCGCGAACCATGAAGCGTACCGGCTCGCGCTCCAGTTGCGCGCGCAGTTCGTCCTGCCGCGCCAGGACTGCTTTCGGCGTCGCGCCGAACGAGCCGTGGTTGAGGTATGTAATTGCCGGGTCGAGGAGCCAGTGCTGTTTCATGACGTCGGCAGGGAGCTTACCAGCAGCCGGATTCCTTCCTCGAACAGGTGCGGCTCCGTCAGGAGGGAAACCACTACGTACCCCTCGCTCTCGAAATCGAAGAAGTAGCCCGGATGGATGACGAGACCGTGCTCTTCGATCAGGCGCAACGCCAGCACCTCGTCGGAATCGATCCGGGGAACGCGGATCACCGCTGACCAGCCGCCTTCGACCGGCAGCACCCGCGCCGCGGGGTACGACGAGAGCGTCGTCTCGAGCATCCCCAGGTTCGATGCTGTTCGCCGTTGGATGCCGTCGCGGATCCGCGGGGCAATCGCCAGCAGCTCCGGCAGGGCCACCTGCACGGGCGTGGCGACGGAGAGGAAATTGTCGGCGATCAACTCCAGCGCGCCGATGGCCGCCGCCTTACCCGGACCACTCACGCGGATCCATCCGAGCTTGTAGTGCGGCAGGCCGGCGGACTTCGAGAGTCCTCCGAGCGTGAACGTGAGCACGTCGTCGCGCGCGAATGTCGGCGCGCGGTCCGCAAAAGCGAATGGATGAAAGACCTCGTCCGAGATCACCGGAAGGCCCAGCCGCGCCACCGCATCCTGCTCTTCCGCGTTGACGTACGAGCCGGTCGGGTTGTTCGGATTGACCACGATCACGGCGCGTGTGCCGGCACTCACCTTGTCACGCATCCGAGCCGGATCGATCTCCCATCGCTTGTGAAACTCCAGAGGAAAGTACCGCAGCTCGATCAGCTCCAGGGCGGCCAGGTGTTCGAGCAGCGGATACGACGGTCTGGCCGTGAGCACCGCCTCTCCGGGATCGCAGAGGAGCTTGAAAAGAAACGAGTATGCCTCGCTCGTCGAGGCGGTGATCACGACATCCGCCGCGTCGCAAGCCAGCGCGCGCCCTACCGCCTCGCGCGCGGAAGCGAGTCCGAGCGGCTGCGGGTCGTAGGAAGCCCGCGCCGCGCGCGCCATGACGTCGGAGAGCTCATCGAGCGGATAGGGGAGGCCGGCCTTCGTCGGATTCGCATTCGTCAGATCGAGCAGCTTGCCGCGATACGCCTCCCGCGCCAGGGTGAGCCGGTTGGTCGCTGCGTTCCAATGCGCGCGTTTGGAAAACATGTTGCGGTCTCGGGGTTGCGGAGTCTCGCGGTCTCGCGGTGGAGGCTACCAGCTATGAACGCTGATCCGATACTCTGCAACCCTGCAACCCTGCAACCCAACCGCGCGACCGCGTCGCTACCCGGCGACCGCGCTACGGCAGCTCGTCTGCGCCTCGGCCATTGCCTTCTCGAGGTCGCCGCGTGCGGAGGTGCGCGCCGGCGGTACGGCGTCGATGGCGGCGCGGAACGTCGTCAGCGCTTCATCGCATGAGCCCTTGGCGGTCAGGACGCGGGCGAGTGTATCGAGCACCAGGTACGAATCGGGACCGCGCTGTGCGACGGCCTTTCTCGCCAGCGACTCGGCCTCGTCGTAACGCTTGGACTCGTACAGAAGCCAGGCCAGGTTGTTGAGGGCATCGCGAGAGGTCGCATCGCGTGCGAGCACCTTGCGGAAGGCATCCTCCGCCTCGGCGCGATTGCCGAGCTGCATCTCCGCATTGCCGAGGTTCGTCAAGGCTACGAGAGAGTCAGGGTGCCGGGCCAGGATCGCGCGGTAGGCGTCCGCCGCCTCCGCGTACTTCCCCGCATCCTCGAGCGCAACGGCGTCACGGAGTGCGTCGGAGACGCCGGCGGGATGGATCAGAATGGCCGCGTGACCACCGCCCGCCCACGCCTTTTCCAGGCGGTCGAACGTCGTCCAGCGCCCCTTTCCGTCTCCGAACTGCATCCGCACCAGACCGCCCGCCGGATCGATTCCATCGGCCACGATGTAGTGGAAAAAGTCGTAGTGATGGCCCGGGGAGTCGACGACCTGCAGCATCAGAATCACCGGCCGCCCCTGCTGCAGTTCGCTCTCGATGATGGCCGGGCTGCCGGTGACGAGCTGCGCATCGAATCCAGCCTTGCGTGCCGCGATCAACATGTCGATCGTGAGCACGCCGCCCCGCGTCTTCGGCAGAGTGGCATCCCACGACTGCATCGTCGTGGTGTCACCGTAGTGTTGCAGGACGGTCGAGAGCGACCCGGCGCCGCACGATTCGATGCCCCAGTGTTGCTCGGGGACGTTGGGGATGACGGCGGCGGTGGGCGAGGTGTGTTGCGTTCTGGGGGTGACGGTGATACAGGAGGTGAGTGTCAGAAGGGTAGTGAGAAGAAGCAATGTTGAATACCCGGGGGTCGGGAGTCGGGGGTCGGGAGTCGGAGGGCAACCCTTCTCTCCGACCGCCGACTCCCGACTCCCGACTCCCGTGTTCCATTCGACATTCAACATTCTGGTTCTCCATGAAATAGAGCGAGCGGCCCAGATGGCCGCCCGCCCCGAGCCTACGGCGAAAAGAGTCATCAACCCAGAGCGATGACGAGGATCAGAGCGGCGAGAGCGCCGATGCCGATCCAGATCCACTCCTGGCGCGTCAGACCGGCCGCCTGGACCTGATCCATGTTCTGCGCGAGCTGATGAAGGTCCTGCGGCGAGAGCTGCGCGAGACGCTGATCGACCTGCTCCTTGGTGAAGCCGCGGTCCGTCAGGACCTTGGCGACCTGTTCGTTCGCGGCCACATCGCGGACCAATGCCAGATCGGCGGCGCGCTGGTCGATGCTCTGATCGGCCGTGGTCTTCGACGGAACCGGGCCGGCGAACGCGGGAATGGCCGCAAACGCCAGGACTACGATGAAAGCGACGAATTGAGACAAACGCTTGGACACGACAAGTACCTCCATGTTTTTGTGAGGTGGCCTGGCCACCTCACCGTTTCAGTAATCCCGGCGCCCTTTGGCCCCACGGCCACTGCGACGGTATCCGACCAGCGACCAGAGCAAGACGAGTGCCGACCCCGCAACCGACCGCACAACTGCTACGATCCTAAAAGAAATGATCCGCTTCGAAGACATCCTGGACAAGGTCGAGAGCTACACGCCCGACTTTGACGAGGAGTTGCTCGACAGGGCTTTCGTTTTTTCGGCGCGCGAGCATCGCGGCCAGGTCCGCAGCTCGGGCGAGCCGTACCTGGTCCACCCGCTCAACGTCGCCTACATCCTGGCCGAGATGCGGCTGGATGAGACCTCCATCGCCGTCGGTCTGCTCCATGACGTTCTCGAAGACACGCTGACCACGAAGGAGACGCTGCAGGAGATTTTCGGCGACGACGTGGCCGAACTGGTCGACGGCGTCACGAAGATTTCCCGCTACGCCTACGTATCGAAGGAAGAGCAGCAGGCCGAGACGTTCCGCAAGATGCTGCTGGCGATGGTGAGCGACCTGCGCGT
>DATLWH010000640.1:0-2076 GCA_035576505.1 Thermoanaerobaculia bacterium
AACCTGGATAGATGGCGGTACGCATCGGGTGTGATGGTAGCTGAAATAGGGTGTCGGGTGTCGGGGGTCGGGGGTCGTAGAAAGATGTCGGCCAGCGTATAGCGCGACGATCCGAAATGGCGCGCGGCCGACTGATGGATCGCGCATATCGCTTCCCGGTCGGCCTCCTCGGCGGGGCGGAGGCTCATCGCGGAACACCCCGCCGTAACGTGAGGTAGCGCGCAGCCAGGTGCCACGGCACCGTGAGGACGCATGCCACGACGCTCGCGGTGACGACATCCGCGACGTTGTGGTAGCCCATGATGAGAATGAGTGCTTCGTAAGCGAGCAGGATCGCGACCAGGAGCAGACGGCGCCGCGGCAACCAGAATGCCAGTGAAATGACGATCGATGTGGCGAAGGCCGCATGCGTGCTGTAGTGGCCACCCAACGCGTGCCAGAGAGAGAGTTTGACGAGAGCACGAACGATGTAAATCCCGGCCAGGCCGAGTGTCGCAGCGATGGCGAATGCGACGGCGATGTGACGCGCTGCGCTACGCCACTCGCGGATTGCGGTAACGATCGCATAGAACGCGAGAAGAGGGTTGACGCTGTCCGCCACCGTGTCGAGGACCGGGTACCAGATGGACCATTGACTGACCACGCGTCGTGCTTGTATCGATTTCAGGGTTGGGGTTCAAGTGGCGCGCGAAGGAGCAGTCTCGGCGGAGAGTCAGTCCGCCGGCTGAACCAACGAGTGTTCGCGGATGAATGCAATCGCTTCATCCATCCCGGGAGTCAGGCCCGAGAACGAAAGAGCCCAATGTCCCCAACCGAGCTGTTGGTTGGCGAAGGCCCATCGTCGCTTCGCAGCCGAAACGCGGGAAAGCACGCGAGCGGGATCGTGGAAGGTGAATGAGAGGAAATAGTGCCCTCTTACCGTTACGACAGCGTAGCTCTTGATCTCGGTCCATGGAAGGAGACCAAAGCTGCCGCCGGGAAATGCGATGCCGCCGAGATCGAAGGCGAAGGGAGTGCCTCCGGCGAGCAGGCGTTTGACCGCGATGGCGATGCACAACGCGAAGAGGCCGACTCCAAGCCACCCGAGCGTCCGATAGACGACGTCCACATTCGTCACGGCCATAAACCATGATGCAGCAACAAGAACACAGCCAACGGCGATGAGACTGAGCTGTCCCCGCGGGGAGTAGCGAAACTCGAGTCGCTCGGACATTGGTGTGATTGCTCCATCGTTCGGCGGCGCCGGCCCTCATGCAAGCGCCGAAAAGTAACGTTTGTCTCGTCCTCGAGAATCGCAGCCTTGGATATGACGACCTCCCTACTGAGATCGCGAACGTCCCGTGCAGGTCGGCTCGACGGCGTACGCCGAATCGTAATACTCATCCCACACGGTCCTCTCACCGATGGTCACGGACAAATGAGTCCCCTCGGTGCTCATACACCGCCGCCCGAGCGGGCCTGATCTCCATCTTGACCATCTGGTCGACCAGCGTGGAAGCACCCGTGTATCGCCCTCGAGACTTTTCCAGGAACTCCGGGTCCTCCGCCGCGAGTAAGGCGCGCACAACGTGCGGGGGATAGACCGAATTCGCACTGGCCGCGCATGTGGCACGAAGAGAGGACACATCGGGGTAAATCCAGCAGGCGGCCGCGGCAAGAATCGCTCCGGCGCAAGTGATCGTGATGAGGAGAAGCACCCTGAATACTGATCGCATCTCAGGCGCCCAATCCGATCGTGTGGATCATGAGGCCTGACTGGGCTGAGTAGCCGACCTCTGAGCGTCTCTGATTGTTTGTTGAACGGAGCGAGCATTCACGATTCCTTCAAAGGCGGGCGATTGCTGACGGGCGCCGCGGCCGGCGACGAACAGGGCGCTGGTCTGTGCTGGCCCGAAGGTGATCGTGCCGGACCCGTCATCGCGCTCGTCGAGCGAGATATCCGAAAGTGTGCGCAGGCTGAGGCTCTTTACGCTGGACTTGAAGAGCCCCGACACGATGACGATTCTCTCGTTGGTTACGCCATACGCTGTCCGTTCGCGAATACGCGCATCAACAAAGAACCTGCCGATGATCATG
>DATLWH010000641.1:0-7197 GCA_035576505.1 Thermoanaerobaculia bacterium
CCGGTGTTCTGGTATCTCTACATCTGGAAGGAGCGCGAAGCGCCTGGAGCAGACTCCGCGTAGCAGCGCTGCCAAAACCGCCGCCGCGCAAGCGCGGCGGCGGCAATTGTGCTCATCAGCGTGTAACGTTGCATCCCGGAGCGAGCGTGAGCGCGGTCAGGCCCATCTTGTTGTCGAGCGTGCCGAAGGTGTTGTCCTGCACGAACGCTGGCGTCCCGACCGGGTCACGATGCGAGTAGAGCCAGTACCAGTTCACGTCGGGCGATACGCGCACACCGCCGTATTCGACCCATGTTTCGAAGACTTCGGTGCCGCGCACGACATCGCCATCGACAGTATCTCCCCGGCCCTTCGGCGCCTGGGCGATGACGGCCGGTTCGTCGATCATCCAGACAGCGCCGGTGGACGGGATGAGGTCTTCGTCATAATCGTCCATGTCGTCGTCGACGTTGTTCTCGCAAAGGTTCGTCTTTTTCACGTTGCCGTTCTGGTCGAAGATCTGCTCGCGCGTCGTCCTGAATTGCCGCCAGTTGAACGACAGCCGGCTCGCGGGTGGCAGGTTGGGCGTGAGCCTCCGGCTGAAATCGGTGTGCATGATGCCCTGCGGAATGACCTGACCTCTGAAGACAATGCCTCCGTACGCGACCACCTCGTTGATGTGCTTGTGACCGACCCGGTCGAAATCGGGGACTCCCGGCGTTCCGCGTTCGTCCCGCTTGCCGTCGGGGCCCAGTGAGACCACGCCACCCTTCAGGGTCACGACGTCCTGATAGTAGGAGCGCATCGTACGAGCGGGGAGCGTGTACGTCGCATACACCAGCGGTTTTCCGGAATTGGCCTTGACCCTGGCCGGCAAAACGCTCGTCGAGGTGCCGTTGACCAGGCCGCTGATGATCCCTGTCGGCTCGATGCGGAACACCGTGAAGTCGAATTCGCCCGGCACGATCAGGTTGCTGATCATCGCCGTGATGCTCATGTTGCGCGGTTTGTCGCTGGTGTCACCTCCGAAGATGGTGATCATCTGGCCGTTTGTGACCGTGATGGTCTGGGTGCCGTTCGAATCAAATGCCGCCGAGCCCGCGCTCCCGAGAATCCGCTTGATGGTCAGCTTGGCCATGCCGGTCGTCGGAACGACGTTGACCTGGAGTTGCTTGGTCCCGCCGGGAAGGCCCCGCGTTGTGTCCTTCGCCGCGACCACCAGGTCGCTGCCGCGCGTCGTGTTGACGAATTCGACGTGCGGCCCCGGTGGCGGGGGCACCGACATGTCGCCCGCACCGATGATGATGATTCCCGGTACTTCGCAGTTACCGATGGGGCTTTCCTGCAGAAAGCCGTTCGCGTCCGGCTGCTCGCCGATGCAGGTATTGCTGGCGTCGCAGAATCCGCCGGCCGCGAAGCAATCGCTCGCGCTCAATGATTGGGCGTTGGCGCCCGTGGCCGCGCACAACGCGGCGACGAAAAGTAACGATGAAATGAGGGTTCTCTTACGGAAGATAGTTTTCGCCATGACTGCTGATCCTTTCTCGAGTTTTTGTAGACACACCTCACCCGTTTGCGCATCCGAGTTTTTGATCGCCGATTCGATCAAGCTATCTACGCGGCCGCGGTACGACCGGATTTAAGGAACGCCATGCCGCTCGACATCCGAGCTTTTGATTCCAGGCCTCAGAATCGGATCGGCGCCGGCAATGGACCAGGGGAACGTTGACGTCCACTCAATTTGCCAACGAGTCGCTGGCGACACAGCGCTATGACGAGGCCGGTACGCTCCCCCGCAGCTTCATCAGGATCCCCTCTTCCGCCTCGGCATGAAGTTTCCGCGCTCTCTCCCACGCCACGTCCGCGCGCTGTACCAGCGCCGCGCGAAGCGCAGCGTCCGTTAATCCCGCCAGGTTGATGCAGACATTCTGATACGCCCCCGCCGCCGCCGCGCGTGCCACTTGCGCACCGACGCCCGCATCTGAGAGCGACGCCTGCAGGCCGATGCGGCCGACTTCCATGCACAGCTCGATGACCTCGGGGCACGACTCCAGAACGCCGAGGGGCACCTCGGTCGCGGCAACGGTGGCCTCGGTCATGGCGACGTCGCGTGCGTCCGACTTCGGCATGCGCATGGCGTCGAGCAGACGGTCGAACGCCGCCGTGTCGGCATCGACCGCGGACAGGAACTGATCCTTCAGCGTCTGCGCGCGAACGGCGATGCGATCGAGGTCCGCCTGCTTCGACTCGAAGCCCTTTCGCGTGTGCGAGAGGACGGCCACCATCGCCGCCAATCCGGCCGCCATCGACGCGGCCAGCGCGGAGACCGAGCCGCCGCCCGGCGCGGGCGAGTCGCTCGACAGCTCGTCGACGAAGTCGCGTACGCTCATCGACGCCAGTCGCGCCGGAGACGCCAGACGGTATTCGATGACGCGCTGCTTCGGATCGAACGGCTTCAGCTCCGAGAGCCCGAGCGTCCGGATGGCCGTGTGCAGCAGCGCCGCCTCGGATACTCCGGTCGGCCGTCCCATCCGCGCCAGGTAGTGACGGCCGGCCACGAGCAGCACGTCGCGCGGCACCAATCCGACGATCTCCGAGCCCGTCACGCGCAGTCCGCGCTCCCGCGCGCGCTCCTCGCACGTATCGAATGCGACGTGCAGCGGCGTGACGTCGAGGTCCGTCAGGTTGATCGACACCTGCGCGCAGCCGAACTCGGGGATGACCCAGCCGACCGCTTTGACCGAACGGAGCAATCCCGGCTCCCACACCGGCTCACCCTTCCCGTCGACGATCGGATTCCCCTCCTCGTCGCGTTTCATCCTCCCTCGCTCGCGGACGTCGAAAGCTACGCGCGTCGCCAAACGTTTATCCAACGTATTGATGTTGACGTTGTAGGCGACGAGGAACTTGCGGGCGCCGATGACGATGGCGCCGGAGCGGGGGACGAACTCGGCGGGCCCGAAGTCGGGCGCCCAGCGCGGATCGGCCAGCCGGCGCGCGAAGCCTTCGTACTCCCCCTCGCGGACGTCGGCGAGATTGCGGCGATGCGGCGCGCTGCAGGCGGATTCGTAGAGGTAGACCGGCACGCCCAACTCGCGTCCCACGCGCTCGCCCAGGCGGCGGGCCAGATCGACGCAGTCATCCATCGTCACACCGGCGACGGGGATGAACGGGACGACGTCGACCGCGCCGATGCGCGGATGAGCGCCGCGGTGACTGCTCATGTCGATCAACTCGAGGCCCTTCTTCACCAGCTGAAACGCCCCTTCCAGCACTGCCTCGGGCTCGCCGACGAACGTGATGACGGTACGGTTCGTGTCAGCGCCGGGATCGACGTTCAGCAGCGTGACGCCGGCCACGCCCGCCGCGGCCGCCGCGACGGCGTCGTAGATCTCCGGCCGCCGCCCTTCGGAAATGTTCGGAACGCATTCGACGAGTTTCATGCGGCAGGAAGGCTATCGCATCGCAGCGCGGAGCGCTGCATCTCACGCACGCCGCGCGGCGAGGTGCGGGGAAAGGAGTTGAAATCGCCGACGCGGTGTTCGTCGAGCGCCCTTCTCCCCCACGCGCTTTTCAGCGTGGGGGAGAAGGTGCCGAAGGCGGATGAGGGGGTGTTGGTTCTCGCGATGCAGTGAACTATTTTCGTGAACGTGCGGGGGACTCATGAAGATACTCAACTTCAGCGCGAGCACCGCCCCCTCATCCGCCTTCGGCACCTTCTCCCCCGCTGAGAAGCGCGGGGGAGAAGGACGCTCGACGTTACACAGCGCTGCCAGCGATTGCCGTTTGTCATAGACGCCGGTCGCTACGCCCTCTCTTCCCCCGTCTCGCGCACCGACAGCCAACTGCCGAGGTAACCGGCCAGCACGCCGCCGGCGAGAAGGGCGAGAAGCTTCTGCCAGGGAAGAAAGCCGTTGAAGAGGAAGCCCCACAACAGCGAATTGCGCGGCGCCAGGAAATGCCGGCCTGCCAGGAAGGCCGCGAAGAGAATGGCGATCGAGACGGCGGCGCCGAGGAGCCCTTGCAGGATTCCTTCGATGAGAAACGGTCCGCGGATCATCCGCTCCGTCGCGCCGACGAGGCGCATGATGTCGATCTCCTCGCGGTAGAGCATCATCGTCAGCCGGATTACGTTGGCGATCGTAAAGGCGGCGGCGATGGCCAGGAGGCCGCCGGCGACGAGGCCGGCCAGGTTCACGAGGTTGATCAGCTTCTTCAGCTTTTCGACCCACTCCCAGTCGAACTGCACCTGCTCCACGCCGGCGAGCGCGCGCAGCTCCGCGGCCTGACGGGCGAACCCGGGCGTCTGTGCCAGAGCCGGGTTGACCTCGCACTCGAACGATGCCGGAAACGGATTTTCATCGAGCTGGCCGACGACCTCGGAGAGATTTGCGAAGGACTGGCGAAAGCGCGCCAGCGCGGCCTCTTTCGAAACGAAGCGCCGCCCGGCGAAGTCGCGGTGCGCGGCCAGCCAGGCGTCCACCGCGGCGATTTGCTGGGCCGTGGCATCGACATCGAGATAGACGTCCACGCGCGACCTCCCCTCGGCGTGTGCCACCGCGCGACCGAGATTCTCGGCCACCAGGAGGAAGGATCCGACGATCAGCAGGGCGATGGCGATCATGGCTACGGCCACGAAGCTCGTCCGCTTCGACACCCACATCCGCCGCATCGCTTCGCGGAAAAAGTAGGAAATGGTGTTTTTCGGAAGCGTTTCGTCGCGGAGCGGCATCGCGGTCAGCCGCCGATCCCGAAGAGCGGCTCGGTGCGCGGCGCGCGCTGCTGCGAGGCCGCCTTCTCGTCGGTGATGCGGCCGTGGTCGAGCGTGATCACACGCCGTCCGCTATGCTCGATCAGCTCGCGGTCATGCGTGGCGATCAGTACCGTCGAGCCGCGCAGATTGGCCTCGGCGAAGATCTGGATGATCTCCTGCGTCAGGTCGGGATCGAGGTTGCCCGTCGGTTCGTCGGCCACGATCACCAGCGGATCGTTGATCAGGGCCCGGGCGATGGCGATACGCTGCTGCTCGCCGCCCGAGAGCTGCAGTGGATAGGAGTTCAACTTGTGATGGAGACTGACCGCGCGCAGCGCGCCGTAGACGCGCTTCTTGTGCTCGCGCGGCGGCAGCCCCAGGACGGTGAGGATGAACGACAGATTCTCGAACACCGTCATCCGCTCGATGAGCTTGAAATCCTGGAACACCATCCCGATCTCGCGCCGGAACCACGGAAGCTGCGCCCGTTTCATGGCCTTGAGGTTGCGGCCGTTGACCACCACCTGTCCTTCCGTCGGCTGCATCTGCCGCAAGATCAGTTTCAGGAGCGTCGACTTTCCCGCCCCGCTGGCGCCGGTGAGAAAGACGAACTCCCCTTTCTCGATGTGAAAGGTGACGTCATGAAGCGCCGTGGAGTAAGCATCGAACCGCTTGGTGACGTGGTAGAAGTGGATCACGTGTGGGCATTTTAGCCTGAGGAGCGAAGCGACGAAGGAACGTAGGTCGGACTCTCTAGTCCGACCGGAGCTTGCGCCGCTCTGAACTACAGGCGGTTAACAATTACCGCTCTCCCAAGCGCCGGTCGGACTAGAGAGTCCGACCTACGTTTTCACATCGCGATAAAGTACCCACCCATGCGTCTCCTCCTCATCTGCCTCGGCGGCGCGGTCGGGACCGGCGCGCGCTACCTCACGTCGTTGTGGGCAGCGGCGGCGTTCGGCACGACGTTTCCGGCGGGGACGCTCATCGTGAATGTGGCCGGCTCGTTTCTCATCGGCTTCATCATGCAGATGTCGGCCACCACGGAACTGATCTCGTCGGACGTGCGCCTCATGCTCACCACCGGCGTCATGGGCGGATTCACGACCTATTCAACGTTCAACTATGAGACGACGGACTACTTCCGCGCCGGCGCGTGGGGCTTGGGGTTAGTCAATGCCGGCGCTACATTTTTCGGCTGTCTGGCCGCGGGGCTGGCCGGTCTGGCGCTGGCGCGGCTTCTCTTCGGGAGGTAACGATGCGCACACTGACGGGCGAACAGGTGATGGTGCGGATTTTCTTCGGCGAGTCGGATCAGTGGAAGCACCGGCCGCTCGAGATCGCGCTCATCGAACGATTGCGGACCGAAGGCTTTGCCGGCGCCACCGCCTTCCGCGGCTCCGCCGGCTTCGGCGCGAACAGCGTCATCCACACGACGCACATCCTCGATCTGTCGAGCGACCTTCCCGTCGTCGTCGAAGTCGTCGACACCGAGGAGCACATCGAGCGGTTGCTGCCGATCCTGGACGAGATGATCGACGACGGGCTGGTCACGATGGAGAAGGTGCGGGTCTTGCGGTATCGGGCGGCGAAGAAGTGAGTCAAAAGCGAATCCGCAGATGGCGCAGAAGTATGCAGATGAGACGATGAACGCAGCCCCAATATCTGCGTTCATCTGCGTCATCTGCGGATAGGCTTTTCGCTCCTCTGCTACCCTTCGCGCCGCATGAAGCTCATCGTCGGTCTCGGCAATCCTGGCGCGGAGTATGAGCGCTCGCGGCACAACGTCGGGTGGATGGTCGTCGATGCGTTCGCCCGGAAGTTCCGGATCGCGGTCAGCAAGCACGAGAAAGAGGCCATGACCGGCGAGGGGCGCGTTGGCGGCGGCAGCGTGAAGGTGGCCAAGCCGCTCACGTTCATGAACCTTTCCGGCGATGCCGTGAAGCTGCTCGTCAATGCCTACCTCGATTCGACCGACGATCTGCTGGTCGTCTACGACGACATCGACCTTCCGCTGGCCCGGCTGCGCATACGACCGAGCGGATCGGCGGGAACCCACAACGGCATGCGCTCGATCGTGGCCTCGCTTGCGACGGAGCGCTTCCCGCGCTTACGATTCGGGGTTCGAGGAGCGGAGTATCCGGACGGCCGGCTCCGCGACTATGTCCTCGACGACTTCATCGCCGAGGAGGCGTCGCTCGTCAGCCGCGGAATCGAGCGCGCCGTCGATGCGCTTGTCCTTTTCGCACGCGACGATCTGCGAAGGGCCATGAACGAGTTCAACCGCGACAGCATCGAAGAGAAGAAGATGGAAGACGGCGAGAAAGATCCCAACCCATGAATATCCACACCCTCGGCGAGTTGCGCGCAACCGGTTACCGCATCACCTCGGTCAAAGATGAGATGCGCCGCAACCTGCTGGCGGCCATCGGCCGCGGCGAGACGCTGTTTCCGGGCATCCACGG
>DATLWH010000642.1:0-6710 GCA_035576505.1 Thermoanaerobaculia bacterium
GGAGGTCATCGAAACGGGCTTTCTTCTGCGGCGGTGGTATTACGGTGAGCTGTCGCGGCGGTATCCCAGTCTGACAGCCGGTTCGCGGCGTGAGATCGACGCGCTCCTTCCCATGCTCGATCCGTTCGCGAACGACCGGGCCCATGTCGATCTGGTGTTGTTCAACCGGCGCATCGATGACGTCATCATCTCTCTCATCGAGCAGCACCTTCGCCGCGGTCCGGTCTACCTGAGCACGGAGACTGCCGCCAGCACCGACCGGCGCGACGTGAACCTGCTCATGCGGATCTCCGCGCAATGGGACTTCGTGCCGCGCGGTCTGCTCATCGAGCTCATCCCCGGACGTAACTTGCACGACGTTCACTACACGCCGCTCCAGACACGCGGCGTCGCGGACAACTCCATCCGGTATGACGAGGATGACCCCGTGCCGACGGAGATCGTTCCGGCATACCGCAGCATCTATGTGATGACGGGCCGCTATCTGGCCCTCCTGAAGAAGTACCCCGAGGCGCTGCTCGCATACCGGGCCGCGGTGCAGATCGACCCGAAAAACTCTTCTGTCGAGCGCGAAATGCAGCTTGTGGAGAGCAAGGCCGGTCCATGAAGGCGGCCGAGAGGTACGGCGCGTTCGCCTACGCGTACGACCAGGCCCTCGGCGAGCGCTACTTCCGGGCCGTGCGCCGGCTGCTCGTCGACGTGCTGGAGCGTTATCCGTCCGAGACGAAGACCCATCTCGACGTCGCCTGCGGCACCGGGCTGGCCATGCCGTTCTTCGCCGGCCGCGGATTCGTTACGACCGGCGTCGACCTCTCGCCGGTGATGCTGAACGTCGCGCGCAAACGGGCCCAGCGCCTCGTGGCGGGCGACACGCGCGCCTTGCCCCTTCGGGCGCAGTTCTCACGCATCACCTGCCTCTACGACGCGCTCAATCACCTGCTCGACCCGCGCGATCTCGGTTCCGCATTCGGCGAGATCGCCCGCGTCATGGATGGAGACTCGCTCTTCCTCTTCGACATGAACCATCCCGACGTCTATCCCGCGGTCTGGGGGATGAAAGAACCATTCATCGACGAAGGACGCGACTTTCACCTCGAGATCGCCACGACTTACCGTCGCCGCGAACGGCTCGGCCGCGCGCTGGTCACCGGGTGGGCGATGGTGGACGGCAGGTGCATCGCCATCCGCGAGCGTCACACGCAGCGTTCGTACGAGCGCGACGAGATCGTCGCCGCGCTCGCCGCGGGAGGCCTCGCCCCGATCGAAGTATGCGAGTTCGATCCCTGGGTCGAGGGGAGAACGATCAAGCTCTTCTTCGTCTGCCGCGTGAGGGCCCGCGCCGCTACTTCCCGAGCACGGCGTTCTTGAAGTCGTCGCCCATGGCCGGCTTCGGGCCGATCCATGTGGCGACGATGGCGTCGGCGACCGGCTTACCGGGCAACGTTCCCTTCATCTTGCCGTTGACCTCGACCATCGTTCCCGTGCCGGGGACGTAGGTCAGCACCAGGCGGTTGGTCTTCGGGATCGGCTCCATCCAGGAGCAGAGCGTCTTGAATCCGCTCTTCACCTCGGCGGAGGCGCCCGGCGTGTTTGCTTCGAGGCCTTCCTCCCACGCGTCGCACATCTGTTCTTTGCTGACGCTGTAGAGGAAGGACATGACCATGCGCCTCGATGTGTCGGAAGCGAGGATCGTCGCCGGCGTCGACATCTTGGCCGGCAGGTAAAGGCCGCCTACGTAAACCTTGATGAAGAACTTCTTGCGCAGGCCCAGGCCGTTGAGGACCAGGGTCTGGCCGTTCACGGTGATCTTGTCCTCCAACGTTACGTCCGCGAGCGATGCGGCGAAGGCGAAGGTCGGCACGAGGAGCATGAGAGAGAGCAGCAGCGGCATCATTTTCGGGCGCATGAAAGCCTCCATTGAACGTCTGGTGATCGGGCGGGCCACATCGTAGCACCGTGAGGCTGGAACAGAGACCGCACCTGTCGCGTTGCAGAGCACTTCGATGACGTTTCTGAACCGGCCCTTTCATATCGGCGGAGTCCTGATCGATCCGCCCCTTGCCCTCGCGCCCATGGCCGAGGTGACGGATACGTACTACCGCTCGCTCGTGAAGGAGCTCGGCGGTGCGGGGCTCGTGGTCTCGGAGTTCATCTCCGCCGAGGGGCTGACGCGCGACAACGTGCGCACCAAACAGATGCTCCGGTTCGACGAGAGCGAACGGCCGGTGGCCATCCAGATCTACGGCGGCGATCCCGACCGCATGGATGACGCCGCGGCCATCGTGGAAGCGGAGGGCGTCGATATCGTCGACGTCAATATGGGCTGCCCGGTACGCAAGGTCGTCAGCAGCGGCGCAGGGTCGGCCCTGCTGAAGGACTTCGACCGCGCCGCGCGCGTCGTCGAAAAGATCAAAAAGCGCGTGAAAATCCCCGTGACGGTGAAGGTGCGCAAAGGGTGGGAGAGCGACGACGTCATTCCGCTGCTGAAGCGGTTCGAAGAGATCGGCGTTGCCTCGATCGCCATCCACGGCCGTACCCGCAACGAGGCCTACACGGGCGCAAGCGACTGGGGCTACATCGCCCAGGTCAAGAGCGAGCTCACCATTCCGGTGTTCGGCAACGGCGACGTCAAGACGCCCGGCGATGCCATCCGGATGTTCGAGACCACCGGCGTCGACGGCGTCATGATCGGCCGTGCCGCCCTGCACAACCCGTTCATCTTTCGCGACATCCTCGCGCACGTGAACGGCGTCCCCACGGGGAACGAAGTCGATCGCCGCATCGACGCCATGCACCGCTACCTGGCCAAGATTGACGATGCCCCCCAGATCATCAACTGGAAGTTGCACAAAGCCCGGACGGTCATCGGCTGGTTCTCCAAAGGGATCGCCCACGGCAAGGACATCCGCAACGGCTTGCAGGACATCACCTGCGTGGCCGATGTCCGCCGGCTGCTGGATGCGGCGCGTGTGCGGCTTGCAGCGTAGGGGCTCGTGAATTAGTAGATTAGTGGATTAGTGGATTAGTGGATTAGACGATCGGTGGGTCGGGCGCTCCTTTCCTAATCCACTAATCCGTTGCTCCCATGTCAGGAGATCGGTGGATCAGGCCCCTCCTCGCCTTCTTAATCGACTAATCCACTAATCGACTAATCGACTAATCCACTGATCTACGAATCCACGAATCCACTGCTCCCATGCCCTTCCCCCCGCACATCGACCGGATCTTCGAGGCTTACCGCGTACCTGCTGATACCAAGGCGGTCCTCTACGACCTTTACGTTTCGATGGGCGACGAAGCGCTGCAGGTCTTCGGCGATATCGCCGATTCGATCGACGACCCGGCCACGTTGCGGCCGGAACACTGCGCGGCCATCCGCACGCGGCTCGTGGAGCGCTATCTGACCCGCAATCACCCCGAGTGGATCGAGGGAAAGCCGACGCCGAGCTTCTACCGGCCACGCCTGCTCGAGGGCCGGGCCTCGGGCATCGCCATCCCGCTGGGCGATCTGCCGGAGCGTGCCGCGGCGATGCTGCATGTCGCGCCGATTCCTGACGGTGTCGTGGTCCAGGGAAGGAACGCGCATTTTGGCGGACGGAGTGAGACGATCTCCTTCGATGTCATCGCCCGCGAGCTCGACGACGCTATCGCCATCGGCCGGGCAGCCGGGCGGCAGCACACACTTCCCGGCTCGGCCGGCGCCACGAGCGGCACGACCGACGCCGCCAGGCAGATCGCTCTTCTCTGGGAGATCCAACCGAATGTCTACAAGCCCGCGGGCGGCCGCAACCGCGAGATCAGCAAGGTCTACCGCCGCCACCGTAACTGGCACGTCGTCACCCTCCTCGCGGCCATCGAGTGGCTCCGTGCGAAGTCGTTCCAGATCTTCGTCGTCCGCGGCGAAGCTCTCCCGGCGACGCACGAGGTGGATACGGCCAAGCCGGTCACCCCGGCCATCATCGCGCTGCATAACCGCACGGTGGAGAGCGTGACGCGCGCGCTCGATCTTCCGCTGGAGCCCGTCGGCCGCGACGATGAGCAACTCCTGCTCAACTCCACCGTGATGAACACGGGCCTCGAGAAACACGTGGCCGCATCCGGCGCCGCGGGGGCGGTGTGGCGGGTGGGGTAGGGGGTTGCTGGGTTACCTATCCCCCAAGCGCCTTCTCCATCAGTGTGCACTCGAGGATCACGCCGTCTTCGAGCCGGATGGGCGCGTCGGCCACGGCGTGGTATCCGCAGGACTCGTACAAGGTGCCGGCGCTGCGCATCGCGGCAAGTTGCAGGCGCAGGAATCCTTCCGCCGCGGCTCGCTGCTCGGAGTGCTGCAGGATGGCCCGGCCGATCCCGCGGCGTGCCCAGGCTGGCCGGACGAACATGGCCCGGATGCGCGCGGGATCGGTGGCTGGATCGAGGAGCTCGTCCTCGCCGCTGGCGGCGGCTGAGCCGGCGTAAACCTTCCGCCGTCTGCTCCAGCCTCCGCAGCCGACGACCTCGGAGCCGTCCACCGCGACGAAATACGTTCCGTCGCGGATGAGCTGCTCGTCCGGACGGCAGATGTACTTCAGCGCACTGGCCACCTGGCGCGCGTCGTACGCGGCAGCGCCGAACCTCTCCGTCGACTCCCGCATCAGGGCGGCGATCGCGTCAACGTCCGCGAGTGACGCCGGCCGGAGGGTGAAATCGTTCACGCCGGGTAAGGATACGACCTGTGCGATCATGTACGGATTCCAAGATCACAAGGGTCCCCCATGTCCAACCGCTCTCGCTGTGCGCTGTTGCTTCTGCTTTCGCTCTCGATTGCCGTCGACGCGCTCTGCCTCAATAACGCCGCCTCGTCGGAGTTCCGCGATCCGACGCCGCAGGAGCGCGCCATGACCGGCGTGGCCTTCGCACCGGGCGCGGCGGCGGTCGTGCTGAACTGGCATCAGTTCGTCAACGATCGCGACGCCTTCCGTTCCGAATACGTCCGGATCAAGATCCTGACCGAAGAGGGGAAGAAGTACGGCGATGTCGAGGTCCAGCACATCGCTCTTCTCACCGATGTCGATCACATCAAGGCGCGCACGGTGCGGCCTGACGGCACCATCGCGCCATTCGAGGGGAAGACCTTCGACAAGGTCGTCGTCAAGATGGGAGGCGTCCGGCTCATCGCCAAGACGTTCACGCTGCCCGACGTGCAGGTTGGCAGCATCATCGAGTACCGCTACGACATCTCCAACCGCGGCAACATGATCTATGACAGCGACTTCACGCTGCAGCGCGAGCTTCCGGTCGTTCACGAAGAGCTCTCGCTCAAACCGTACAACTTCCGCGGCGTTCAGACGTTCTTCAGCTTTCGGGGCCTTCCTCCAGGCAGGAAGCCGGAGATGCATGGGGATACGTACGAGATGAACCTCGAAAACATCCCGCCGTTCGAGGATGAGCCGTTCGCGCCACCGCCGGGCACGCTCAAACCGGCGTTGCAGTTCTGGTACACGAGTGGAACGACCGAGCCCGAGGCCTTCTGGACCAGACAGGCGCACGAGTGGGCTGACGCCGTCGAGCCGTTCATCGGCGACGGCCGTGAAGTCCGGGAGGCGGCCACGGCCGCGTTGGCGGGGGCGGCCACGCCGGACGAGAAGATGCGGAAGCTTTATGCGCGCGTCCAGCAGATCCGCAATCTCTCGTACGAGCCCGAGAAGACCAACGATGAGAACCGCAAGCTGCGAGACAACCACAGCGCGCAGGACGTCCTCCGCAACGGCTACGGTGATCTTCGCGACATCAATCGTCTCTTCGTGGCCTTGGCTCGCGGAGCCGGTTTCGATGCGCACGTCATACGGCTCGGGGAGCGCGATGAGCAGTTTCTGGCGAAGAACCTTCCCCTCGGCAATCAACTCGACGGCGAGATCGCCCTCGTGACCGCCGACGGTAAGCCCTACTACCTCGATCCTTCGATGCCCTATGCGCCGTTCGGCATTCTGTCGTGGCAGAAGTCGAGTACGTCCGGGCTGCTGATCGCAAGAAAGCAGGAGCACGCGGTATGGGTCGATACTCCCCGGCAGCCGGCCGATACCGCGGCCACCAAGCGCGTTGCGGACCTGCATCTCGACAACGGCGTGGTGCGCGGTACGGCCGTCATCAGCTACCGCGGACAGGAGGCGCTGCATCAACGCTTCGCTCTACGGAATGACGACGACGCTGCGGCGCGGAAGTCCCTCGAAAAAGCGATCAAGGCGTGGTTTCCTGATGGCGCCGCCGTGAAGCTGACCGATATCAAAGATCTTCGCGCGGCCGAAGCGCCGCTCGTCGTTTCCGCGACCGTCGAGCTGCCATCCGCGGCATCGTTGGTCGGCTCGCGCGCCATGGTGCCCCTCGCTGTTTTCACGGCCACACAGAAGAATCCGTTCGCATCCGAGCAGCGCAAGACGGCCATTTACTTTCACTATGCGTATGGCGTCGAGGATGACGTGACTCTCGAGGTTCCCGCCGGCTACGAAGTCGAGTCGCTCCCCGCGCCCTCGGAGATCGATGCCGGCGCCCTCCGCTACGCGGCCACCTATCAGAAGAACGAGGGCTCGATCCGGCTCGTTCGCAGGCTTGCGGTCGATGTGGAGATCGTCGGCCGTGATAAGTACCCGCTCGTCCGCTCCTTCTTCAGCAAGGCGGCCACCGCCGATCAGGAGCAGATCGTGCTGCGTAAACAGACCTCGCCGGCCAGGAGCGCG
>DATLWH010000643.1:0-6370 GCA_035576505.1 Thermoanaerobaculia bacterium
CCTTCCAGCATGCCGGACATCAGAAGCTGGTCGGCCTGTTTGGCGAACGAGACGATCACGCGCGGCCGGTCTTCGGCGAGCGGGACCGCGTAGTCGGAGTTCCACGGCGCGTCCTCGGCCTGCTGAAACCCTTCCTCTCCCGGCGCGGGCTTCGGCCGCTCCGGCATCGGCACGAAGGGGCGCCCCTGCGCCACGTCGGGATCGTTTTTTCCTCCTCGGCCGCTCGGACGCGACTCCGGCGCGGGCGGCGGGTTCAGGCCGACCTGGAAGATCGATGTGCCCGCGTAGTAGATCGGCAGCGTATCGTCGTAGCCGGCGGCGACAGGGCTCTTCCTGTCCGTCACGCTGGCCAGGAGGATCGTGCCGGGCGCGCGAAGCTTCTGCGACTCGCTGACGCGCACCCAGCGCGCCAGGCCGTACTGCACGGCCCAGACCGACGTGTCGCGTGCGGTGATGAGCAGACCGCCCCCTTCGACGAAGCGCGTCAGGTTGTCGACGCCGATGAGTCCCAGGCCGGGCCGCATGTCGTCGGTCTCGTCGATCCCGCCGAGGTTCGGCGTCAGCTCCGTCTTGTGCCACGGCAACGGAGGGCCGGGCGGGAGGCCGTTCACGATTTCGGCGGATGAATTGCCCCCGCCGGTCGGCGCGAAGAGGATGACGTCGAACTTCTCTCGGAGGTTCGGCGTACGCGCCACCTCCTGCGTCGAGAGATACGAGTACGGAATGCCGAGCGACTCGAGGCCGAGGCGGAACCAGCCTTCGTCTTGCGTGCGCAGCCATGTGTGGAGGATGGCGATGCGCGGGAGGTGAAGCTCATGCGTTTTCGAAGCGGGAGCCGATGAGGCAGCGATGATCGTGCCCGTGCCGTACGTCTTCGTGCCGGCGGTGAACGGCTCGTCGGCGACGACCCAATGCGCAGAGCGGTCTGCCCAGACGGCGCGGGCAACGCTCGTGTCGGCATTGTTCTCGATGATGGCCGATGCAGGGGCCGCCGGGGTGCCTGTCCACTCGTGCATCGGAACCTTCAGCACCCCGGCATTGGCGAAACGCTTGAACTCGACGTTCTTGAGGTAACCGAGCGTCCAGCCGGTATCGTCGTACACCTTCTCGTCGCTGCGCACGTACTGCACGTCGAGCATGGCGTCGGCGATTCGCGAGTAAGGCTGGTCCATCCGGACGATGAAGGTGCCCTTCACGAAATTGACCGGCTGACTGTTCTTACGTAGGTCGGACTCTCCAGTCCGACCGGGCGCTTGCGCAGCTTCCGAAGACGGCTTGGCTGGAGAGTCTGGCTTATGTTCGGTACTTGCCACCGGCGGCGGCCAGTCGGGGCTTAGGTTGAACGGCGCATCGGCGACCTGCACCTCGATCCCTTGCGCGTGAAGCAGGTTCATCAGATCGATGAGCTGTCCCTGCCTCTTCTGCGCGCCGTCGAAGACCCAGGCCGCGGGACCTTCATTCGCCGCTTTGGCCACGGCGCGTTTTCCTAACAAATAGAACTGCTCGAGGAAGTGCTGGCGCCGGTCGGCGAAATCAGAGAGCGCGAGCAAGAGACCGCTCTGCTGATAGTTGACGTTGTTGCGCAGCGACCACTTCACCGTCGCCAGCGGCGGATTGGGGCGGAACCAGGCCCGGTCGCTCTGGCCGCGCACGACGCGGTCGGCCGTGATCGGGAAGCGATTGCCGAACGTCTCGTAGAAACGCCCGATGGCGTTGTGCCCCTGCCCGGCCCACATCATGTAGTTCGGCGCCCAGCCGTCGTAGAAGCCATACGTCCAGACGCCGGGCAGGCCGCGCTTGGTCAGCTCCTGCACCTCATGCCACGCCATCCGCTGCCACTCATCGATGACGAGCGGGTCGATCGAGGGGTTGTACGGGCCGGTGCCGGTGGAGATGTACATGAAGGGCACCGACTCGTGCAGGTCGTGGACGACCTGCGGATGGAACTCAAAGAAAGCGTGCAGCACGTTGCGGCTCAGCGCGAGCGCCAGGCCGAGGTTGTCGCGGTTGTTGTCGTGGGCGACGTAGTGGCCCCAGTAAACGAGAGGCGGGACGGGGCGTTTCGGATTGGCCTCGCGCCAGCGGGCCAGATCGAGCTGACGGTCGCGCCCGTCGGTCTCGACCACGGGCGTGATGAGAACGATGACGTTGTCGCGAATCTTGCGGACGAGCGGCGAGTCCTCGACGGCCAGCCGGTAGGCCAGCTCCATCAGCATCTCCGGACTGCCGGTCTCGGGGGAGTGGATCGATCCGGTGATGTAGTAGATCGGCTTGCCGCCGGCGATGAGACGTGCGGCATCGTCGTCGGATAGCTTGCGCGGATCGGCCAGGCGTCTGGTCACATCGCGGTAGCGGTCGAGATTGGTGATGGTCTCGTCGGCGCCGACGGCCACCGCGATCATCTCCCGCCCTTCCTCGCTCTTGCCGATGGAGAAGACCTTGACGCGCGGCGAAGCCGCCTCCAGCGCTCGCATGTAGCGATTCACGTCCTCGGAGTACGTCAGGTGGCCGTCGGCGCCGGCGATGTAGCCAAAGAACTTGAGCGGCGTCGGCACGCGTGCCGAGGCAGGAAGGTGATCGACCATCTCGGTACTGAACTGCGGCCCGGTCGTGAACTGCCGGATCTGCCGCGTGTAGTCAGCGTCGTCCTGCTGCTGGCCGAAGGCGGTTGTGGCGAGGAGGACCAGGAGTGCGAATCGTTTCAAGTTGAGGCTCCTTGGTGAAGGTTACAGTTGCTGGGTTGCTGAGTTACTCAGCTGCTGGGGCCTTTACAAACCAACCCAGCAACCCAGCAACCTTCACATCAATATCCCATTCCTCACGATGTCCGAAAGTTCCTTGATCACCTGGAGCGAGTCCTTGCCGAAGGGCTCGGGGACATTGAAGAGGATCTCGATGGAGAAGTAATTGAAGAAGACGCGCGAGGTGATGAGGAGGGCGGAGATCGGGGAGACGGAGGGACGGAGGCGGCGTTTGATCACGCCGAGGGCTTCCTCGCCGACGTAGGCGCCATAGCGCTGGCCCAGCTCGCCGTAGAACTTGCGGATGTGCGTCCCTTCGAACTCGATGACGTCGACGAAGATCAGGATGAAGTACTGTTTGAACTCGCGGATGGAGTCGCGCGCGGCCAGGCCGAGTTGCTCGATGTTGTCGGGAAACTGGCCGGTGGAGAGGGCGCGCGTGAAGGGATAACGCCGCGTCTCGGTGATGCGCCAGAACTCGTCGAGGAGGTCGCGAAAGATCGACTCCTTGTCGGGGAAGTGGTGATAGACGTTGCCGGTGGAGACGCGGGCTGTGACAGCGATGTCGCGCACGGTCGTGGCGCGATAACCCTGATGCGAGAACAACTGCAAGGCGGCGTCGAGCACCTGCCGCCGGCTGCGCTCTGACTTCTCGTCTCGTTGCATGCCTTGCCCGCGCGAAGGCTACGCGCGCGAGCGGCGGTGGTCAAATGTTCATTGCCCGGGTGCTACGATAGCCGCTCGCCAGACAATCCGATGGCACACGGTTCTGACTCCGCGCGACGGCGCACGATCACCGTATTTCTCACGCAGGGCTTCGCGGGCCTCTTGCTGATGCTGTGGATGACGTGGCTGCGGTTCGATCAGACCGCGGACATCCTGCACCGCCTTCAGCCGAACGCGGCCGGCATCGTCATCATCCTCATCGCCTTCGCCACCGCGCTGGCGCTGCTGAAGTTCGAGCTGACGGAGTTGATCTACGTCTCGCTCGTGCTCACGGCATACACGGTGATGATTCCGATCCTCGGCGTGGTGCTGTCCTCGTGGCTGGCGGTGATCGTGGCCGGCTTCGCGCGCGTCCTGGCCCTCAAACAGATCGGACCGGCCAAGATCGAGCCGACCGACCGGTTGGTCGATCACGTCAAGACGTTCGGCTTCTTCGGAACTTACGGGATACCGGTGGTGGCCGCGGCGACGCTGTACGAACGCCTTCACGGCGAGCTGCCGCTGGCGCATGTCACCGTCAGCGCGGCGCTGAAGATCGCGCTGTGCGGCATCGTGCTCAGCGTCACGAACATCCTCTTGATGTTCCGGGTGGCGCAGTCGTACGGCTACTCGCTGCGCAAGATTTTTCGCATCGACGGCGTCGATCTGGCCATCTATCTGCTCACCGTGCCGTACGCGGTGATGACCGCCCTGTCGTTCGCGGCCCTGGGATGGGGCGCCCTGGTCGCTCTCGCCTTCACGGGCAGCGAAGCGATCATCGTGGCCCGCAGCCTGGCCAAGACGCGGATGAAAAGCGTCCTCCAGTTGCAGCGCATCGCCTCGCTGACCAACATCGGCAAGACGATCTCCCTGCGGTTTACGACCGAGGAACTGCTGGCGGTGATCTACAACGAGTGCAGGCGCTCGGTCGACTGCACGCTCTTCTCGATCGCCCTTCTCGATGAGGCGGCAAACGAGCTTTCGTTCGAGCTCGACGTCCGTGAGAACGTGAGCCTGCCGAAGGAGCGGATACCGCTCGGCGAGGGGCTCAACTCCTGGGTCATCAACCACCACGAGCCGCTCCTCATCGGCAGCGTGGCCGATGAAAAACGGATCGGCGTGAAAGCGGTGGCCGACACCAAGCCCACGGAATCATGGCTGGGTGTTCCGATGATCGCCCGCGACCGCGTGATCGGCGTCATCTCCGTGGAGAGTTTCAAGAAGAACGCCTTCACGAATGACGACATGCTCCTCCTCACCGCGATCGCCAACCAGGCCGCCGTAGCCATCGAAAACGCGCATCTCTACAAGGACCTCGAGGGGCTGACCTACGCGTTGGAACAGCGCGTCCTGGAGCGGACGAACGAGCTGCGCGAGACGAACCTCCGCCTCCTGGCCGCGGACCGCTCCAAGAACCAGTTCCTGGCCAACATGTCCCACGAACTGCGCACGCCGCTGAATTCGATCATCGGCTTTTCAAGCGTGCTCCTGGAGAACACGCCCACCATCCCCCAGCGGCTCTACAAGTTCCTGGAGAACATCCACGTGGCCGGCAACCACCTGCTGGAGCTGATCAACGACATCCTCGACCTGTCCAAAATCGAAGCCGGCAAGATGGAGCTGCGCACCGACGAGTTCGACCTGCGCGACACGATCGCCTCGGTGGAGCGCGTGATGAAAGGCTTCGCCGCGGAAGCGAAGGTGAGCATCACCGCATCGATCGAGCCGGCCGTGCCGCGCGTGCGACTCGATGAGGGACGGCTCAAGCAGATACTCTTCAACCTGCTGTCGAACGCCGTGAAGTTTTCGCCCCACGGCGGCCCCGTCACGATCGATGTGAGGTCGCTGCCACGCACCACATCACCGCTCGGCGTCGACACGGTGCGCATCGACGTAACCGACCAGGGGATCGGCATCGCCCCGGACGAGTTGCAGCGCATCTTCGACGAGTTCTACCAGACCGAGGAAGGGCGGCGCGCCCGCCGCGGCGGCACCGGCCTGGGCCTCTCGCTCACGCGAAACTTCGCCGAGTTGCACCACGGAAAGATCGAGGTGCAGTCCGTGGCCGGTCAGGGCTCCTGCTTCACTCTCTACCTGCCCGTCGACTACGACGCGGCCGCGCCGCATGTGCGACGGGAGTCGGGGGTCGGGAGTCGGGGGTCGGGGGTTGCTCTTCCGGACCCCGACTCCCGACCGCCCATACGCGCTAACGTAACTTGAAGCTAACGGCCTGGCTCATCCAGTGCCGCTGACGCGGCACGTCTCAATAGACAAGCGAACCAGGGGTGCTCGCAAAAAGCGCTCGCACCCCTGGCTATCCTCTTCGTTGCCGCTATCGCGGCGCCCTGCGTGGCCCTAAAGTTAGCGCGTATGCCCCGACCCCCGACCCCCGACTCCCGACTCCCGCCACTTACATCAGCTCTGATTCCGCGAAAAAGAACCCGATCTCGATTCTGGCGTTGTCGTCGGAATCCGATCCGTGGATGGCGTTCTGCTCGATCGACTGGCCGAACTCCTTGCGGATCGTGCCGGCATCGGCTTTGGCCGGATCGGTGGCGCCCATCAACTTGCGCAGCGCGAGAACGGCGTTCTCTTTCTCCAGCGCGGCGACATAAACGGTGCCGGAGGTCATGTATTTGACGAGATCCGGAAAGAACGGCCGTTCGCGGTGAACGGCGTAGAACCCTTCGGCCTGTGGAGTGGAGAGGTTGACCTTCTTCAGGCTCAGGATCCGAAAACCCTCGGCCTCGAGGCGGTTGATGATTTTGCCGAAGTTCCCTTTGCGGACAGAGTCCGGTTTGATGATCGTAAACGTGCGGTTCGACATGGGTCTTGTTTGTCCTTCTGCTCGGAATTGGGCGGCGGATTATAGCTGGGTGGGGAGTGGGAGGGAGTCGGGGGTCGGGAGTCGGGGGTCGGGAGTC
>DATLWH010000644.1:0-3605 GCA_035576505.1 Thermoanaerobaculia bacterium
CGATCCACGTATTGAGCGGTGAGAAGTTGACGGTGTACGGCGAGGTCCAGAGCGGGCCGGTGTTCTCGCGCGAGGTGCCGAGGAAGAATTGCCCGGCGCGCACGTCGAAGTGCTCCGAGTGCAGATTGACGTACGCCTCGACAAGGCCGGCACGTTTGCCGAACGCGCCCGGCTGGTCGCGTCGTGCCACTCCGCTGGCGTGAAGGTCGAGCCAAGATAGAGGAGCCCACTCCGCGCCGACCTGAGCGACGCCGAGAGACAAGGTGCGATGGTCGTTGACTCCGGACGCGCCCATGTCGAAGCGGCCGAAGCCGCCCTGGAGCCACGATGGCTGTCCGCTCGTGTAGATCTCACGGGCGGAGAGGAAGCCGTGAAGCTGAAACGCCGGCTGCGCGAAGGCAGGCGCTGCGAAGGCGAATGCGAGGAGGGCGAGACGGAAGGACCGCATGGCGGGATTGTAGCTGCGCCGGGTGTCGCGAAGGAGCGCTGCCGTCTCGGCGCACAAAACGCAGGTCGGACTCTCAGCCCGACGTAGGTCGGACTCTCCAGTCCGACCGGAGCTTGGGAGAGCGTTAATTGATAACCCGCCTGGTAGTCCAGAGCCTCGCAAGCTCCGGTCGGACTAGAGAGTCCGACCTACGTCTTGTCAGCCGCCCCGGCCTAAAACCCGTACCTGTACTCCAGTGTCACTGTCGAGCCGCCGGTGCGTGGATCGAAATCAGGCGCGAGTCCTGGGCGGTTGCCGCTGACGCGCGCGTATTCGATGCCGGTGCGCGACCGGGCGCCCGCGTCGTGCATCCAGGCCACGGTCCAGGCCCGGCCGTGTTCGCGGGCGTCGTCGTTGGCAGGATGCAACGCGTTACGCGTTGAGAATCGCTCCACGCGTGCGCTGATGCGCTCGGTACCGAACTTGTGGGAGACGAGCAGATACTCGGTATCGAAATCCATCTTGAAGCTGCCGCCGGGGAAGCCGACGGCGGTCGACCCGTAGGCCCACTCTCCCGCCACCGTGGTGGGGCTCGTCGAACCCGCTTCCGCGCTGACGACATTGAAACGTGTCTGCCACGGCGTCTGGCCTTTCAGATTTCCGGGGATGATCGGCGCGCGGTTGTCGATGTGCGCAACCTGGAGCATGGCGCGCTCGGGAAGGGAGAAGCGAACGCGCTCGGAGTAACCGTTCTTGTTGTCGAGGTCGGCGCCGATCGACCGCGTGGTGGTGTAATCCGGCAGAGGCATGTTCTCGTCGTAGGTGGCCAGATAGTTGCCGAGCGTCCAGCCGCGGGCTGCCAGCAGCGTTCCCATCGTGTCGTTTCCGCGGAAGGCCGTGGCGCCGGCCGTCAGGTAGAAGTTCGGCGACCACTGCAGGTCCGCGCCGATCGGCCGCACTTCCTGGGCGATCCACGAGTTCAGCGCGGAGTAGGTGATCGTGTACTTCGACGTCCAGAGCGGATCGGTGTTTTCGCGGGACGTCGGCAGCCAGAACTCGCCGGCGCGAATGCGCCAGCGCTCGTTGTAGATGTCGGCATACGCCTGCACGATTCCGGCGCGTTTGCCCTCGGAGCCGGACTGTTCATGGCGTGCCACCCCGTCGGCATGCAGCAGGAACCAGGAGACCGGTGTCCAGTCCATCCCCAGTTGCGCGCTCTCGACGTTGACGAGGCGATGGTCGTCGGGATTGTCCGCTCCGACATCGAAGCGGCCGACGCCCTCTTGAAGCCACGAGGGCTGAGCGTTGACATAGATCTCGCGTGCGGCGACGTAGCCATGGAACTGCAGTGATTGGGCGCCCGCGGTTGTGGCGACGCCGACGAGAAGTAGCGCGAGCGTGGTTCGCATCATTGGATTCTAGTTCTCCTACAGTGTTCTCGGATCGCGCCAAAGCCCGACTTCACGCTTTCCGTAGTCAATCGTCACGAGAAATTTCGAAAGGATTCGATTCCCCACGCGCGCGTCGGAGACGTCGGCCAGGCGAATGTCGAGGTTGCCGAGATCCGCGCCGCCGAGTTGCACGCGAGCGTGCGTCCGCCCGGCGGGAGCAGCACCGCGCGGGAGCGTCAGCGTGTCGGGAGAGGCCGTGTCGACGATGGCGTCGACCGCCTTACCGTCCACGAGGATCGATACGCGCGGGTCGGTGGTGAAGCGGGAGATCGTCATCAACTCCGGGTGGATCCCTTCTTTCTGATAGGTGACCAGCCCCGCGTTGTAGTCGATGGAGATGGCGCGATTGCTCCACACATCGGCGCCGATGATGCCATCGGCGACCCCGTGCAGGTCGAGCACGACGGGAGTGAAATGAAGCGCTTCCTTGCTGTTGAGTTGCAGCACCCGCCCGCCCCGCCCCGCCGCCGTGGGCAGCCTGGCGGCGAAGCGGTCATCCAGCGCCGTCCGCGCCGCGGCGGTGGCGACAAGGAACCGCCCGGACTGCCCGTCGATCGTCACGGAGGGGAGGAATAGCAGATTGTTCCGAATGACGAACGCCAGATTCACTTCCTCGCCGATTTGTTCACGAGCCCAGGGCAGCGTGACGGAGCACGATACGCACAACAGCAGCGTGGCGATTGCGATGAGAGCGCTTTTCGAGTACATACCGGCGGCGTTTGCTGTGCAACATGGAGACCCGGAGGGATGATGCTGAGTGAATTCAAGAACGAACCGCTGACCGACTTTAGCAAACCCGAGGAGAAAGCGGCGATGGAAGCGGCGCTGGCGAAGGTCAGGGCTGAGTTCGGCCGCGAGTACCCGGTGGTGATCGGCGGCGAGCGGATCACGGATCTGAAGACGTACGAATCGATCAACCCATCGCACAAATCCCAGTTGCTCGGGCGCTTCAACAAGGCCACGAAGGAGCACGTCGAGCGCGCGCTCGATGCCGCCTGGAAGGCGTTCGAGTCATGGAAGCGGCAGCCGCTCGATGTGCGGGCCGGGCTTCTCGTGAAGACCGCCGCTTTGCTGCGCCAGCGCAAACACGAGTTCTCCGCGACGATGGTGTACGAGGTCGGCAAGACCTGGCCCGAGGCCGACGCCGACACCGCCGAGGCAATCGACTTCCTCGAGTTCTACGCGCGGGAAGCGTACCGGTGGGGAGGCGAACAGCCGATCACGAAGATTGCGTCGGAAGACAACGCCCTCGTCTACGTTCCCCTCGGCGTGGGAGGCGTCATCCCGCCGTGGAACTTTCCGTTGGCCATCATGGCCGGCATGACCACGGCCGCGGTGGCGACCGGCAACTGCGTCATCCTCAAGCCGTCTTCGGATGCGCCGTGGATCGCCTGGCGCTTCTTCGCACTGTTGGAAGAGGCGGGCATGCCGCCCGGCGTCGTCAATTTCCTCAGCGGTTCCGGCGCGGAGGTCGGCGATCCGCTGGTGATGAGTCCGCGCCTTCGTTTCATCTCCTTCACCGGCTCGAAGGAAGTCGGACTGCACATCAATGAGGAAGCGGCCAAAGCGAAGCCGGGCCAGCTCTGGATCAAACGCGTCGTGGCGGAGATGGGCGGTAAGGACGCCATCATCGTCGACCGCGACACCGGCAATCTCGATGATGCCGCCGCGGCCGTGGTGGCCTCGGCGTTCGGTTTCCAGGGACAGAAGTGCTCGGCCTGCTCGCG
>DATLWH010000645.1:0-7267 GCA_035576505.1 Thermoanaerobaculia bacterium
CCGAGCTGGAGTTGCTGCATGTCATTCCGCGCGAGTTCGTCGTCGACGGCCAGGATGGCATCCACGATCCGCTCGGCATGACGGCCGGGCGGCTCGAGGCAAACGTTCACATCGTGACCGGTGCGCGGACGCACAACCAGAACGTCCTGACCGCGGTGAACAAAGCCGGCATCGCGGTGCAGGAGCTGGTGCTCGAACAACTTGCCGCCGCCGAAGCCGTGCTGACTCAGGATGAGCGCGAAATGGGCGTGTTGCTGATGGACATCGGTGCGGGCACGACGGACTACGCGGTCTTCCTTGAAGGCAACGTTGTCCACACCAACGTGCTGCCCGTCGGCGCCGGACACTTCACGAGCGATATCTCGGTCGTGTTGCGGACTCCGATGGAGGACGCCGAGCGCATCAAGAAACGCTACGGATGTGCCCTCGGCTCACTGGTGACTGAAGACGATCCGATTGAGGTTCCGACCGTCGGAGGCCGCGCCCCCAAGATCCTCTCGAAGCACGAGCTCACGAACATCCTCGAGCCGCGGGCGGCGGAGATCGCCAAGCTCGTCTATCGCGATATCGAGAAGGTTGGTCTGGACAAGGAGATCCGTAGCGGCGTGGTCGTCGTTGGCGGGGGCGCCGAGATGGATGGGATGGTGGAAATGGTCGAGCAGGTGTTCGATCAGCAAGCACGGAAAGGGATGCCGCGGGGGCTCAGCGGTCTCTCCGACACCGTGGCCGGGCCGGAGTGGGCGGCGGCGGCGGGCCTGCTCCTCTGGGGGTTCCGTGACCGCGCCAAGGTGCGGAAACGCCCTCGTCGTGGCCTGGCGCGGATCGCCGATTCGTTCAGGTCTCTCTTCACGCAAACCTAGCGCTTCGAAATATTGTTTGAATGCGTCACAAAAAATGATTACTCTTCCTGGAGACGGTAAATGATCACATTCGACGAGAAGACTGGTGACGGCAGGCTGGCCGTGATGCTCGATGAGGAGCAACTCGGGGCGAGGATCAAAGTCATCGGCGTGGGTGGCGGTGGCGGCAATGCGGTCAACCGAATGATTCAAGCCGGCATCAAGGGCATCGAGTTCATGGTGGCGAACACCGATGTTCAGGCCATGCGCACCTCGCTTGCGCCGGTGAAACTGCAGATCGGCGGCAAGCTCACCAAAGGCCTCGGCGCCGGCGCGAATCCTGAGATCGGCAAACAGGCCGCGCTCGAAGATACCGATCGGATTCTCGAGGCACTCTCGGGCGCCGACATGATCTTCATCACCACCGGCATGGGTGGTGGAACGGGCACGGGGGCCGCGCCAATCATCGCCTCGCTGGCGGCCGAGCTGGGCGCGCTGACGGTGGCCGTGGTCACGAAACCATTCGGCTTCGAGGGGAAGCGCCGCCGCATCCAGGCGGAGCAAGGCATCCGTTCTCTGCGCGAGACGGTTGATACGCTGATCACGATTCCGAATGAGCGGTTGCTCAACTTCGTCGAGCGGGCCACATCGCTCAACGAGGCTTTCACGATCGCGGACGACATCCTTCGTCAGGCCGTACAGGGCATCTCGGATCTCATCACCGTGCCGGGCGAGATCAACCTCGACTTTGCCGACGTGAAGACGATCATGCACGGCATGGGGATGGCGCTCATGGGCACGGGAGTCAGCTCTGGCGAGCATCGCGCTGTCGAAGCGGCGCAGCGGGCAATCTCCTCGCCGCTGCTCGAGGAGGCGTCGATCGAAGGGGCCAAGGGCGTCCTGATCAATATCACCGGCGGTTCCGACATGACGCTCTTCGAGGTGCACGAGGCAGCCTCGATCATCCAGGAAGCGGCCGACGAAGAGGCGAACATCATTTTCGGGACGGTGATCGATCCGAAGATGAAGGACGAGATCAAAGTGACGGTCATCGCCACCGGTTTCGACTCGGCGACCAAAGGATTCCTGAATACGCGTGGTGAGCAGCTCTCCTCCGGGAATGCACGCGCAGCGTCGAGCGCCCCACATGCACCGTTCCGGCCCTTCGCGCCGAAAGAGATCGCCGCGCAGCACGAGGTGACCCCGGAGGCGTCGACACCGCCGCAGGTCGGCGCGGAGGGGGAGATCTATGATCCGCCCTTTTTTCGTAAAGGATTCAGCCGCCCCGACGGCTCCGGAGGCTTCGGGCCGATGGCGTCGAGCGATTTCGGCAATGACCTCGATATTCCGACGGTGATCCGCAACTTGAGCGACTAGCGTTTTCCCGACGCGGCGCGCCCCTCCTGCGCGCCGTACGCGATCCAGGGGAGAGGGACCCGGGATCACTGCTCCTTGACGGGGCGCGGTTCTTCCGCCGCGCCCCGTTTTTTGTTGCAACGGAAAACAAAACGGCCGCCGGTTTCCCGGCGGCCGTCTTCGCTGACTCCAGGTGTGACTCAGTTCTTGGGTTTCTGCTGCGCGAGCGCACCCTCGAGCTTCGAGAGGCGCTCCGTGAGCGCCTTGTTCTCCGCAGTGAGCTTCTGCACAGCCATCCAGAGCGCCATCTGCACGTCCTGGCCGTCGATGTATTTGTCTGAGCCCCGATCGAAGACCTGGTGGAAGTCTTCCGCGATGAGTCCGAGGCGATCCTTCGGGCCGTTGTTCTTGAAGTCGTAGGTCACGACCGGAACGGCCTCGATCTTGTTGAGAATGTCCGGGACGTCGATCGGAGCGATGTTCTCCTTGAACGTGCGCGACGATGCGACCGTGAAGGACGTCGATCCGGGG
Source organism: Thermoanaerobaculia bacterium (assembly GCA_035576505.1). Lineage (GTDB taxonomy): Bacteria > Acidobacteriota > Thermoanaerobaculia > Gp7-AA8 > Gp7-AA8 > JADGNZ01. The sequence goes on from DATLWH010000645.1 coordinate 2,727, forward strand.
TTGACACCGGAAGTCGGTGTCGAGCAGCCGGAGCCCGAGCCGATCATGAAGGCGAATGTCGGGGCATTGCAGTTGATGCCGACGTTGCCGCCGACTGTAACGCGCACGTGTTCCGTGACAGCACCCCCCGAGGTTCCGGTGAAGAAGGTCTGATCGCCGTTGCTTTCCGTCCGGACGATGCTGAACCCGGTGCTGGTGCCGCTGTTCGTAACCTGCATGTTGATTCCGGCGGTTCCGCTGTTGTTGGAAACGACGAACACACGAGGATTGCCGTTGCCATTCAGGTGTAAAAGCTCCGACGGCGATGCGGTGCCGACGCCGACGTTGCCGGTGGCCGCGATGTCGATCGAGCTGGTCGGCGCGCCCGGGCGGATCCGCAGGGGAAGGCGCGAGCCGCCGGTCACGTCGCGAACGAACCAATTGGCCTCGTTCCCGCCGATGTCCCACGTCTGCGCGGTGAACCCTCCGGAGGTGTTCTGCTCCTGACGGAAGGCCGGGGTGTTGCCGGTGGCGATGTGGACGTCGAGCACCGGTGTGGCGGTGCGTAACCCAAGCCTTCCGGTGGAATCGACGAAAATCGAGTTGCTCGGCGAGCTGCCGGTGATTGTGAACGGCACTGTCGCGGACGTGAGGTCCTCGATGGAGAACTTGTTCGCGCCGCCGCTATTGCTGTCGTTCGCCGTGAGCTGCCAGTTGTGGTTCGGGAAACCGGTGGACGTGCTCGTGTCATCGAAATGAATGCGGGTGTTGTTTTCCTTGAGCTTGACCGTGTCGAAGCCGAAACTCTCGTTGACGACGCAGTCGAGTCCGACGCATTGGCTGCCCTGCACGATCTGATCGTCAGCGACGACGACATCGAGCGGCTTGATGATCTTCGGTACCGAGAGTGCGGATGGGCCGGAGACCGGCGCTGCGCTCCGCGGCTCTTCGAGGTCCGGCGAAACGAAGGCGCCGTTCAGAACGAGAAGGCTGCCGGACTGCACGAGACCATTCGGGTTGATGCCGGCGGTAGCCTGGATGCGTCCGGCCGCGTCGTCATCACCGGCGGCGCGCGCATCGGCGAGCTGCTTCTTCACCTCGGCGGTGATGTGCGGAACGACGCGCAGCTCATAGGTGTATGGGCCGTCGGTAAGCCGTCCGCCGAGGTCCTGAAGCCGGAACGAAGGCGCGGTACCGGCCGTGAACTCCTTGTGGAAGACGGCGCCGTTCGGTGCCACCACCGTCAACACGATCCGTTCGTTGTCGCCAGCCGGCATCCACTGGACCGCTGAGGCCGACGCGGACAGATGGCCGACCGGTTCGGGACTACTCGACTTGGCGAAGGAAAGGGTGGGAAGTAGCAGCAGACAAACGAGTGAGGTAAGGATAGGGATCGATCGATACATGGACCGGGCTTGCTTCATGTTGAATTCCTCCTCCTAAACCACGCACGTTCTGCGCGTGGAAATCGATGATGGTGGACGTGTACCCAGTAACTTACGGCATCGGAAGCTCTGCGACTACACAAAAATGGAAACTGACCCAACGAGAGCCAAGTAAAAGTTACTTTTTACCGATCCCGCCGATCCTCACTCCCACTCGATCGTGCTGGGAGGCTTCGATGAGATGTCGTAGACGACCCGGTTGATGCCCCGGACTTCGTTGACGATGCGCCGGCCGATGCGGTCGAGAAGATCGTGCGGCATGCGGTACCAGTCGGCGGTCATGAAGTCGGTCGTCGACACGGCGCGGACGGCCACCACATTTTCGTACGTGCGCTCGTCTCCCATGACTCCGACGCTGCGCACCGGCAGCAGGACGGCGAAGGCCTGGGCAATCTCGCGATAGAGGCCGGCGCGGCGGATCTCGTCAATGACGATGTCGTCGGCGTTCTGAAGGATCTCGACGCGCGCGGCGTTCACCTCGCCGAGGATGCGGACAGCCAGCCCCGGGCCGGGGAAGGGATGGCGCCAGACGAACTCCTCCTCCAGACCGAGCTCGATCCCCAGCTGGCGCACTTCGTCTTTGAACAACTCGCGGACAGGCTCGATGAGCTTCAATCCCATTTTCTCGGGCAGGCCGCCGACGTTGTGGTGCGTCTTGATGACGGCCGACGGTCCCTTGATGGACACGGACTCGATCACGTCCGGGTAAAGCGTTCCCTGCACGAGGAACTCGGCGCCGGCGATCCGTTTCGCTTCCTCTTCGAAGATGGCGATGAATTCGTTGCCGATCTTCTTCCGTTTCGTCTCGGGGTCTTCGATGCCCGCGAGCTTCTCGTAGAAGCGCTGGCGGCCGTCGACGGCCACGACGTGCATGCCCAGCCCTTCGGAGAGCCGCGACATGACCTGCACGGCTTCGTTTTTCCGCAGTACTCCGTTGTCGACGAAGATGGCGGTGAGCTGGTCGCCGACAGCCTCGGCCACGAGCAGAGCGGCCACGGAGGAGTCGACGCCGCCGCTGACCGCCGCGATCACCTTTCTGTCTCCGACCGTGGCGCGGACCTCCTCGACTTTTCTCTTGCGGTAATCGCCGAGGTCCCACGAGGGAGTGCAGCGTGCGATCTCGAAAAGGAAGTTGCGGATGATGGCGGTTCCGGCCTCGCTGTGCGTCACCTCCGGATGGAAGAGGATTCCGTAGCACCTCCGTTCGGCGCTCTCAAACCCCGCGATCGGAGCGTTCGCGGAAGAAGCCGTCGTACGGAAACCGGCCGGCTGCCGCAGGATCCTGTCGCCGTGGCTTGCCCAGACATGCTGGTGTGTGGGCGTTCCCGCGAAGAGTGGTGAGTCGGTGGCATGAATGTCGATCTCGGCGCGGCCGTACTCACGCTCCGATGACGCCTCGACGTTGCCGTCGAGGAGGAAGGCGGTGAGCTGCATTCCGTAACAGATCCCCAGGACCGGTACGCCGAGCTCGAAGATTTCTCTCGAGCAGATCGGCGCGGTCTCGGAGTAGACGGACTGGGGGCCGCCCGAGAGGATGATGGCCTTCGGCGCCATCGAGCGGATCTTGCCCACGGCCGTATCGAACGGATGGACGACCGAGTAGACCCGCTGCTCCCGGATCCGCCGGGCGATGAGCTGCGTGTACTGCGACCCGAAATCGAGAACGAGAACGGTCTGGCCAGGGTTCTGCTCGGGCGACGCCACTACAGAAGATTCCGCAGTTCTTTGCCCGGCTTGAAGCGGATCGTGTTGCCGGGCGGGATCTTCACCTCGACGCCGGTCTTCGGGTTGCGGCCGATTCCTTTTTTCCGCTGCTTGACCTGGAAAACGCCGAAACCGCGGAGCTCGATGCGTTGCCCGCGGGCCAGCGCGTTGCGAAGTCCTTCGATCACCGTGTCGACCGCCTGGGCCGCCTTGACGCGCGAAATATCGGATACTTCCGCGACCTTGTTGACGATATCGGCTTTGATCATGCCCGGATTATAACCCCTTCCGAATGAGCGACTCGCAGCGACATCGTATCGACACATGGCTGAAACACGTCTGCCTGTTCAAACACCGCGTCGACGCCACCGAGGCCTGCCGCGGCGGACACGTAAAAGTCAACGGACAGAGCGTCAAACCGGCCTCTCCCGTGCGCGAGAACGATGTGATCGAGTTCTACGCCGGCGAGACCTTTCGCCGCGTCATCGTGAAGTCGGTTCCGGCCACGCAGCAATCGAAAGAGCTCGCGCGAACGATGTACCTGGACGAGACGCCTGTGGTCGAGAAGCCTGACTTCCCCATGTTCCGCGACCGAGGCACCGGCCGGCCGACGAAGCGGGAGCGGCGGGATATGGAAGAGTTCATCCCGAAGATCCGCAGATGACGCAGGTGGAGGCAGATAAAACCGTCCTCCATCTGCGTACATCTGCGTCATCTGCGGATAAAGCTTTTCGTCAATCACCCGGCCACGCCATCGCCTCGGCGAACCCCGGCAGCGCCGCCGACAGCTCCTCGATGTGCGCGCTGGCGATTCCGTCCAGCTCCAGCACCCCGCCGACGGTGGTCTCCTGCTGGTCTGCTCGATAGTGCAACATGTCGATGTGATGCCGCGGCAACCGGACGCGCAGCTCCGCGCTCCGGATCGCCTGCGGCAGGATGCCCTCCGCCTCGTCCCCGAGCGCCTCTTCGATGACGTGCATCGGCCATATCTCCACCGCCTTGGCCATCATCTCCGCCCGCGGAAACCACTTCTCCAGCGGCGTCGTCCTCAGCTCAACCTCCCGTGCCTCGATGGCTCGGACAGAGCTGGTTCGCCCCTTTGACAAGGCTGATCTGTCGGCGATCCTGCCGAAGTGAGTCGACCTGAAGAACAGGTCGGAGCGTCAACCCTCGGTCTCAGTCCACCTGAAGCAGTAGTCCGACACGTGGAGGCGACCGTTCGTGAGCTGCGTTGTCGCTTCCCAAGTGCGTTACTATTTCGCCTCGCGGGCCACAAGGATGAGCGCAGGTCCGTTGTGCGGCTGATGATCCGAAATCTCCCTAATATCGGGCTTGTACTCGGCATCGTCCTCCTCGTTGTCGGCACGATTTCACTGCGTTTCGCTTGGCCACGTCTGGGTGGCCGCGCGAAAC
>DATLWH010000646.1:0-11967 GCA_035576505.1 Thermoanaerobaculia bacterium
TCCACCGCCGCGCTGACCGGCAAAGCGAACGAGAGCGTCTACTGCGCGGCCAAGTGGGGCGCACGCGGTTACACCGAAGCGTTGAAAGCCGAGGCCAAAGGGACGAAGGCGCGCATCATCGCCGTCGCGCCGGGCGGGATGAATACGCCCTTCTGGCCGGAGCCGCGTCAGGGATTCATGGATCCGGCCGATGTGGCGGCGACGATCGTCGACGCCATCGAACGGCCGGTCGACATCAGCGAGATCGTCATCACCCGGCGTTAGAATAAACAGCGGAGGTACCGCCATGCGTCGATCCGTATCGATCCTCTTCGTGTTTCTGGTCGTCCTGGGGATGGGGTTGCCCCTCGCGGCGCAGCCGTTTCCTTCTCCTTTCAAGCCGCCGCTCACACCTGAAAATCTCTGGACGCAGTTGAAGTACGGAAACGACAAGTACCAGGGAGGCTCGCTCCCCTATACGGACATCGACGACGCCCGCGACCGTACGAAAAACAAACAGCTGCCACCAGTGACCGTCCTTTCGTGCTCGGACAGCCGCGTGCCGCCGGAGCTGGTCTTCGGCCGTACCGTCGGCGATCTCTTTGTCGTGCGCGTGGCCGGCAACGCCGCCAGCGACTTCGACATCGCCAGCATCGAATACGCCATCGCCCACGACTGGACCAAGCTGATCGTGGTCATGGGACACGAGAAGTGCGGTGCCGTCGAGGCCGCGTTGGAACCGGACGATCCGGGGACACCCAGCCTCGTCGCGCTCGTGCAACGGATCCGCGAGTCGTTCATCGGCTGGCAGACGTGGACCGGACCCGAGAGCGAGCGCGTCGAAAAAGCCGTCAAGGCCAACGCCCGCAGCTCCGCCGCCTACCTGCTCGCGCACAGCACCGTGATCCGCAAGGCCGTTCTCGATGGCAAAGTCGGCCTGATCGTGGCCTACTACAAACTGAAGAGCGGTGAGGTGGAGGTGGTGCCGGATCGGTAGGACTGCAGCAAGCAGCGCTATCGTGATATCATCGCTCCGATGGCCCAACTCCTGGTTCGGCAGCTCGACGATGATGTGAAGGAAAAGCTCCAGCAGCGTGCGCGCAGCCACGGCCGCAGCACGGAGGAGGAAGTTCGCGAGATCCTCCGCAACGCGGTCAAGGGCGACGGCGGCACACCTGTTGGGTTGGGAACACGCCTCGCCGCTCGTTTTCGTGGCATCGGCATCGACGAGGAGATTCCCGAGTTGCGAGGCTATCCGGTCATACCTATTGAGTTCGATCCGTGATTCTGCTCGACACGAACGTCATCTCGGCGTTCATGAAGCCAGAACCGGATCAGGTCGTCATGGAATGGCTCGATACGCAACCACTCGAATCACTATGGACGACAGCGATCACGGTCTTTGAGATTCGCGTTGGTCTCGAGCTCCTCACGTCGGGCCGACGACGGCAAATACTGGAGGAAGCTTTCAGTAAGTCGCTCGAACTCGATCTCGAGGGACGCATCATTTCATTCGATGAATCCGCCGCGCAGGCTGCTGGCCGAGTTGCAGCTGCGAGACGCAAGGTCGGTCGAAGCCTTGAAGTCCGAGACGTGCAGATTGCGGGCATTGCAATCGCTCGCAAAGCAAAAATCGCTACCCGAAACGTCCGTCACTTCGAAGGTCTCGGCTTGGAGCTGATCAATCCCTGGTCGACGTAACTACCGCCCCTTCCAAACCTCCGCCACCTTCGCCCCCATCTCGCTCGGCGCCTCCACGACGTGGATGCCCGCTGCCTTCAGCGCGGCCATCTTCTCGGACGCCGTTCCTTTGCCGCCGCTGATGATGGCTCCTGCATGGCCCATGCGGCGGCCCGGGGGGGCCGTCTGTCCGGCGATGAAGGCCACCACCGGTTTGGTCACGCTCTCTTTCACGAAGGCGGCCGCTTCCTCCTCCGCCGATCCGCCGATCTCGCCGATCATGATGATGGCCTCGGTGGCCGGATCGTTCTCGAAGGCGGCCAGGCAGTCGATGAAGTTCGTCCCCGGCAGCGGATCGCCGCCGATGCCGACGGCCGTCGACTGGCCGAGCGCGCGTGTCTGCCCGACCGCTTCGTACGTCAGCGTTCCCGAGCGCGAAACGATTCCAATCGGCCCCGGGCTATGAATATGGCCCGGCATGATGCCGATCTTGGCCTGGCCCGGTGTAATGATCCCGGGGCAGTTCGGGCCGATGAGGCGCGACGGCATCGCTCCGGCCATGAGGGCCCGCGCGTTCGACTTCCGGAGAAAGTCGTGCGCCTTCATCATGTCATTCACCGGAATCCCTTCCGTGATGCAGATGATCAGCTCGATGCCCGCGTCGGCCGACTCCATGATGGCGTCCGCCGCGAAGGGCGGCGGTACGAAGATCAGCGAGCAGTTCGCCCCTTCCTTCTGGCGCGCTTCCCGAACGCTGTTGAAGACCGCGAAGCCCTCATGCGTCGTGCCGCCTTTGCCGGGCGTCACCCCGCCGACGACTTTCGTGCCGTAGTCGCGGCATTGGATGGCGTGGAACGTTCCCTCGCGTCCGGTGATGCCTTGAACGATGACTCGTGTGTTCTTGTCTGCCCAGATGGCCATCGGCTATTTTCCTTGTTGTTCCTGCGGTAGCGAGGGAGATCCTTCGTCGCTACGCTCCTCAGGATGGTCTCGCCGCATTCGCGGCTTCGACCACTTTTTGCGCCGCGTCCCACATCCCGTCGGCCGTGATCAGAGGGAGCCCCGACTTCGTCAGGATCTCTTTTCCCAGCTCGACGTTCGTCCCTTCCAGCCGGACGACGACCGGAACCGGCAGCCCCACCTCGCGCGACGCGCTCACGACGCCCTCGGCGATGCGGTCGCAGCGCATGATGCCGCCGAAGATGTTGATCAGGATCGCCTTCACGTTCTTGTCCGAAAGGATGATGCGGAACGCGCTGCGGACCTGCTCCGCGCTCGCCCCGCCGCCGACATCGAGGAAGTTTGCCGGCTGTCCGCCGGCCAGCTTGATAATGTCCATCGTGGCCATGGCCAGGCCCGCTCCGTTGACCATGCAGCCGACGTTGCCGTCGAGCTTGATGTAGTTGAGGCCGAAATGAGAGGCCTCCACCTCGAGCGGATCCTCTTCGTTGAGGTCGCGCGCCTCCACCACGTCCTTGTGGCGGAACAGGGCGTTGTCGTCGAAGTTCATCTTGCAATCGAGCGCCAGCACCTTCCCCTCTTTCGTGATGAGCAGCGGGTTGATCTCGGCCAGCGAGGCATCCATGTCCAGGTAGCAGCGCATCAGCTTCAGCACGAAGTCGACGCACCGCTTATACGGGTCGCCGGTGAGCCCGAGCGCGTCAGCGACCGCGCGGGCCTGGAACGGCAGTGCGCCGAGGACGCCGTCGATCGGCTCGCGATGGATCGCGGAGGGATCGCGCTCGGCCACCTCTTCGATCTCCATCCCTCCCTGCCTGGAGGCCATCACCACCGGCATGCCGATGCGGCGGTCGAGTGTGATGCCGAGGTAAAGCTCCTTGTCGATGTTGAGCGCTTCCTCGATCAGCACCTTCCGCACCAGGCGGCCTTCGGGGCCGGTCTGGTGGGTGACCAGGGTCATGCCGATGATCTTCTTCGTCAGTTCCGCCGCTTCGTTGGCGTCCTTGGCGAGTTTGACGCCGCCGCCTTTGCCGCGCCCGCCGGCATGGATCTGCGCCTTGACCACGACGCGGCCGCCCAGTTCCCTGGCCGCGGCGCGCGCCTCGTCCGCATTCTCGGCGATGATGCCGCGCGGTGTCGGCACGCCGTAACGACGCAGGATTTCTTTAGCCTGATACTCGTGAACTTTCATAGGGCGCGGGTTGTATCACACTGAATGGTGCCGGCGCGGTGGCGGCCCTCGCTGTCGAGGATGACAGCGTGGATGACAGCGCGGTGGCACCCGAAAGTTGCATTAGACTCCTCGCCGCCCGGAGGTTCACGGATGCCGATCGATGATGCTGGTTTCAAGCTGGCCATGTCGCACTTTGCCAGCGGCGTGACGGTCGTGACGACGGCGCACGAGGGAAAGATGTACGGGATGACCGTGGCCTCGTTCGCCTCGCTCTCGCTCCATCCCCCGCTCGTCCTCGTCTGCATCGAGCGGTCCGTCAAGACGCATGACGCCATCGCCGCCTCGGGCAAGTTCGGTGTCAGCATTCTCAGCAGCGGCCAGGGGGAGATCTCCTCGAAGTTTGCCTCGCGCAGCGACGACAAGTTCACCGGCGTGGAGCTCGTTCCCGGTGATCTGGCCGTCCCGCTCATTGCCGGAGCGCTGACGGCGGTCGAGTGCCGGCTCTACGACCGGGTCCCCGGCGGCGACCACACCATCTTCATCGGCGAAGTGGTCGGCATTCACACCCGCGAGGGCGAGCCTCTCCTCTACTTCCGCAGCGGCTATCGCGAGATGCGAAGCTGATGCGGCCGATGCGCGACACGCTGCGCGGCGCCTTTGAGCGCGTGCTCCGGCTCCCCAACCGCCGGAAGGAAGCGCGGCGCGGCACCCTCGACCACATCCGCGGCTTTCACTCCGAGATCCTGGGGAACGATCGAGACATCACCATCTACCTGCCGCCGGGATACGACGAGCGCGGCGATCTTCGCTTCCCCGTGCTCTACATGCAGGACGGGCAGAACCTCTTCGAACCGGAGCGCGCCTTCATCCCCGGCCAGCACTGGCGCCTGGCCGAAGCGGCCGACGAGAAGATCAACCACCGCACGGCCCGGGCGATGATCATCGTCGGCGTCGACAACACCCCCTCGCGTATCGACGAGTACACCCCAACGAACGACGCCGCGCGCCACGGCGGCGGGAAGGCCGACGACTACGGACGGATGCTGATCGAGGAGCTCAAGCCCATCATCGACGCGCATTACCGGACGCTCCCCGACGCGCCGAATACCGCCCTGGGCGGCTCTTCGCTCGGCGGCCTGACCACGCTCTATCTCGGCCTCACCCGTCCCGACGTCTATGGACATCTGGCCGTGATGTCGCCCTCGGTCTGGTGGGACAATCGCTCCATCCTGGCCGAGGTCGACCGCTATGATTACGACGCCCCGCGGCGGCCGCGCATCTGGCTCGATATGGGAGGCCGCGAGGGAGTTGAGGGTCTGGCCGACGCCCGGCAGTTGCGCGACAGGCTGCGCATGAGGGGTTGGAGGAGAGAGGATGATCTGCACTACTTCGAAGATCGGCGTGCCGATCACAGCGAGCGGGCCTGGGCCAGACGCGTCCCGGCCGTGCTGGAGTTTTTGTTCCCGGCGCTGGAGTTGTCTCCGCTGAATGGCAGTTGACTCCCTCGGCCGGCCCCTGCGCGACCTGCGGATATCCGTTACAGACCGCTGTAACTTCCGCTGCACCTATTGCATGCCCAAGGAGATCTTCGGCCACGACTTCGCCTTCATGGGCCGCGATGAGCTGTTGACCTTCGAGGAGATCGCCCGCCTGGCCCAACTCTTTGTCCGCGAAGGGGTTGAGAAGTTCCGGCTCACTGGCGGCGAGCCGCTGCTGCGCCGCGACATCGAGCGCCTCGTGGCTATGCTGGCCCGCATCCGCGGAGTGCAGGATATTGCCCTCACCACGAACGGCGCTCTCTTGACGCGCGACAAAGCGTTCGCCCTGCGCGAGGCCGGCCTCAAACGGATCACCATCAGCCTCGACTCGCTCGACGACGCCGTCTTCCGGCGCATGAACGACGTCGACTTCCCCCTGGCCCGCGTGCTGGAGGCCATCGATGCCGCCGAGGAGGCGGGCCTGGCGCCGATCAAAATCGACGTCGTCGTCAAGCGCGGCGAAAACGACGAGGGAATCGTCGACATCGCCCGCCGTTTCCACGGAACCGGCCATATCGTCCGCTTCATCGAATACATGGACGTCGGCAACACCAACGGTTGGAGAATGGCGGACGTCGTCTCCGCCCGCGAGATCGCCGAACGGATCGCCGCCCACTGGCCCATCGAACCGCTGCGGCCGAACTACTTCGGCGAGGTGGCCGACCGCTGGCGCTACCTCGACGGCGGCGGCGAGATCGGCATCATCTCCTCGGTCACCCAGCCCTTCTGCGGCAGTTGCACCCGGGCCCGCCTCTCCGCCGACGGCAAACTCTACCTCTGCCTCTTCTCCGGCACCGGCCACGACCTGCGCGGCCTCCTCCGCGGCGGCGCGGACGACGAGACGATCGCTGCCGCCATCCGCGCCCACTGGCACACGAGAGACGACCGCTACTCCGAGATCCGCGCCGAAGCGACACCCGCCACGAAGGTGGAGATGTCGCATATCGGGGGGTGATTTGGCTGCGCTGTGTCGCGTGCTCGGTCGTTCCGCGGTGGTCGCGCCGCGTTGTCGGTTGTCTGGGCGCTACGGCGCGCGTGGTCTGTGGTGCGGCCGCGCTGGCATCACGCAGACTGATAAGCGTAGGGAGAGGCCTCACGGTCTCCCCCTCCCTCCGAACCGCACGTGCGGATCTCTCGCATCTGGCTCTCTAGTCGGCGGTCCTGTTCGGGGTAGATGTACACGTGGGACTCGCGTCACGGTGAAAGAAGTCTGACATGCTGGCTCATATGAGCCGTTCTGTCGCTAAAGTCGATCTACATCGGTTGCCTGCGGTTGGGGACGTCAGTTTCAGCGAAACAAGGACATGATTACTAGCTTTGCGTAGAGCGTTCGCAGCTGTTTGATTTTCTTTTGAAAACGATTGGCCTGTCTTATGACCGCCACGAGCATCGCTAGGTATGCTACCTTTTCCTCAGAGTGAAAGAGATACTTGGAAAATCGCAGGTCATCGATCGGAAACGCGTCAAGCTCTTCCGACCGCGCCAGCAACGCCGCTGTCGTAACTAGCGAATTTTTCTCATACAGGTTCGCCGCTTGCCAGCCGAACAACCGATAGACCGCTCGTATCCGTTCTAGCGATTCCGAATACGACAAGCCAAATACGGTTTGAAGATAATTTACTGGGCTGTATATCTCAATGCCAGGAAGCGAATTGTATAGCTCGGCAAATCGATCCAGCAGTTGGAATTTGACGATATTCGTTAGAAATCTGTAGTTCAACTTGATAAACGGTATATCCGTCGCCTTCGTGACGAGTAGCTTGTCCCATTCCGGTTCGCGAAGAGATTGCACGTCTTCAGCGAGCCTCCGCTCCTCGAACGTCATGCTTCCCAGGTAATGCATACCTCGGCGGTTCTTGCCGCCGAAATTAGTCTGCGAAAACAAAACGCCGATATAGTGCTCAACATAACACCAAAGGCGTTCGCCATACAGCTCATCCATGATAACGATTGTCGAGGTGTCACTTTGTATGCTGGTGAGTTTTGGAAGCGTTTTGTCGAAGAGCTTGGTGTCTGAGGTCAATCGCGGCTGTGGCAGACATGAATAGTCCACCCAGTAATAGCTGCCAGTATGCTTGCGAGCATGCTCCTTGAGCAGCGCCAGTTGGGTTCTATCAGGATCTGGGTGGGACGGGGCGTTCCATCGGTGCGAGACGAAAAACTTATTGCCATCGGGGTCTTTGGATAAATTCGACTCATTGAATTCGGGGAGTTCTTCGCAGCTGAGAATGAAATCGCTTTCCAGATAGTAGATATCCTTCGGGCGATCCTCGAACCCGGCCTGACGTTTCTCATCGCCGACTCTGAGCTTCTCAGCCTCTACTAGTGCCCGAATGTCGATCGGAATGAATTCGTTTCGCACGTGGATGTCGAACGGTCGCATCGAGACATCGTTCAACACGAAGATGTCGCCAATACAGAACCCAAACCTATGTCGCCCATTGAAGTAGCGACGGTTGTGTTCAAAGAAACTTACGTCCAGCGTTTCGCCCCAGGCGCGATATTGACTAATCTCCCGCCTATTGAGGCGTAAACAGATATCGTCCTGATTCATCAGATAGCATCAGATAGGTTCGTACAGCAGTGTGATCTAACGTCGCTCATCTTGTGAACCTGATGATTTGGCGGTGGTTTTGTCCCGGTACACCATTAGACAATTGAGTTTGCGCCCCGCCTCGGTTTGAACTGGTTTTGGAACCATCTTGATGGAATCGCGGTCTGTTTGTTTTACAAGCCAGCTCTCCAATGTTTCAGCGATAAAAGATATGTTGTCGTCCGGCTGGTCATACGGCTGCGCACACACCAGCCAGCCCAGCTTCTCTGGCAGATTATAGGGCACAATCTGATATGTAATGAAATCGATGTCTTTGTCAGTCGGAAGCGGAGAACTAGCAGGAATGAAAAGGAAAAGAAATATGTTGCCCGGCAAAAGTATTTGAGTGCCGATCCGTCTGGCGATGAGTGGCTTAATCACAAGCGGATTGCTCTTTATCCAACCAACAACATACTTGATCACCGCTGCTGTCTGCGCGGGGTTGTCCAAGAGTTGTGTATAGAAGGTCATGTTGTATCCACGAGGCGTTCGTCTGATTTCAACATCGGATCCGATGACAGTCTGGCATCGCGCCGAGAACAACGATTGATCTACGTCAGTCTGGAGCGAGATCGTTTTCAATGTCTTCGACAGAAACGTCTCGATTGCGGGACCCGTCGCTTCATGCACCGCATGTCCAAACACACTGATGGCGCATTGCACGCATAGACCTTCGCCTTCGGGAGTTGCTTCGCCCTTGCGGCGCCTGGGCAGGACTGTTCCGCACCGGTCGCACTTTTGCTTCTTCTGCCAAAACATGCGGTACCTCCGCGACAATTGCGAACTCCACGCGCCGACGCAGATGCATTGTACGGCCAGGTTGTCCGATTGGAACCCTCGTTCCTGGCTCTTTGGACAGCAAGAAGTGATACCCAGGGCCCGGACCTTCGCACGCGGAGCAGATGGGGCACAATCTCAGTACTTCGATCGTTCCGGATCGTTCTCGCGCAAGTTTTAGCGTCAGAATAACTTAGGGCCTGGTACTATCTGATCGAGCACCCGGAGGCATCACATGCCGATCTGCTCACGGCGGGAGCCGAGGGACAACTTCGGGCATACACGAACGCGGTTTCCAAAGAACCACAGGCAGTCAAGTGGTGTAAAGTGTTCGTTGCTTGGTTGTCCGTAACCTCTTGAGAAAACGATACTTGCGGTGGGAGACTCAGGCACCCATGCACATCCACTAGTTATTGGCACCCCATGCGTGATCCCCGCGTCGCGGATCCATGATGCCCTTCTTGACGATGGCATCATCTAAGGTCAGTCCGCTTCTCCCTACGTGAATGTTCTCTAGCTCGCTTGCCCAAAACAGCAGAGTGCGCCATCATTCCCTGTTTCTCGCCCAGCTATTGGTAGCGATCTCCTGCTACTGGGAACCTGAACTGGGTCCCGGGCGACGCTCGAAAAGCCGCGGATCGGTGGAATCTACGTAGCCCACCGCGTGAGCCGTGGGAGAGGGCGGCCCATAGAACAGCCGCGGAGCGGCGGCATTTCAAATCTCGCCATTGTAATTCTCCCGTTGCGCAAAGCGGGTGATCGAATCGAGATGTCGCCGCTCCGCGGCTTGATTTCCGTCCGAATCAAGCCCCACGGCTCACGCCGTGGGCTACGCAGATATCGCCGCTCCGCGGCTTACGGCTGCGCACGATTTCCGGGAAGCTCTACCCGATCGTCCATGCTCGAGCCTCTTCTCTGCCGTTCGAGTCACGCCAACCCCACCCGATGCTACGATCGCCGCGTGCGACGACTCTTCCTCCTCGTCCTGACCATCGTCCTCGCTCTCTCCGCTGCCGCGCAGACGAAATCGACACCCGAGGAGAGGCGGTGGGCGGTGGAAACGACGCATTGGCTGGAAGAGCATCCGACTGATGCGGAAGGCAAGAGCCGCTCTGCGGCATTGATGCGGTGGTGGGTGGCCGTGCCGGATCTCACGCTGAGCTCCTGCCCGATGTTGCTGGAAATGAAGAACGAAAGCGTCGGAGAGGCCGTCGTGACCCAGGCCATGTTCTCATGGGGTGCCTGGATGATCGAGCACCCGGAGGCGTCACGCGCCGATCTCGTCATGGCTGGAGTGGAGGGAGGCCTGCGGGCCTACGCGAACGCGGTTTCCAAAGACGAGAAACTGCGCGACAGTTTCCTGGACCAACTGGTCGCGGCGCAGGCCGCGGGCAAGTTGAAGGAGACGTACGTCGACGCCGCGGTGAAGCACTGCGATGAGGCGGATTCGAAGAAGGCGAAGTGACTTGGGGCCTGCATGACGCACGTTGAGTGACGGCGAGGCGCCCCGGTCGTCGTCATCGTTCAGAGTTTGTCCTCGTCATCGTCGTCGCGGACTCCATCGATGAGGACCTCTTCCTCAACGTTGCGGTCGCGGACCCCAGTGATGATCCAGAATTGTCCACCGATGAGGTCATGGTGTTCGTTGATGAGGACATTCTTCTCGCTGATGACGACATTTTCCTCAACGTTGCGGTCGCGGACCGCATGAGTGGACAAAACTTGTCAATTGATACGGTCCCGGACGATATGAATGGACAAAACTTGTCAATTGATACGGTCCCGGACCGCATTGATTGGCAAATTTTGTTAATTGATACGGTCGCGGACCATACCGTTGGGGTCACGGACCGCATCGTTTCGGTCGCGGACCGCATCAACGACTGAATTTTGTCAACGTGAGGCCAGGATGCGCCAGCGCGGACCACGTAAATCCCCTGGCCGGGCAACGCAATCGCAAGAAATCACCTGAAATTCTTCTCAGATCGTGAAGATCCGGGGAATTCTCAAATCGCTGTTTGCGTTCTAACTCTTTTGCCTCTTTTCTTGGCACACCGCTTGCTAGATACATCAAGAGGAGATGAAGAAAGCAAGCCTTTGAGCTACGCAGACGATCGGAACGACCTTCGAACTGACGCGATCGTTTCGCGGATGGAGAGTCTCCGCCCGCTCGCGAAGGGGATCAGTGTGCCGGGGCACGAGCCGATGCGCCGGGACATCCGTTGCTCGAGACTTCTGATCTATTCGGCCCGTATCGCCATCGAGAACTCCCAAAGCCTCGGTGCGAGCGACCAGCTCTGGAACGCGGAACAGTTGAATCGAGCCGCGCACAGTCTCATGGAAGCCGCCGATCTGATCCACCGCGCCACCTACTCCATGCAGGAGGCCAACGCCGCCATTGCCTCGGCTCCCGAGTCCTATTGTCTCGCGTTCGAACGGCTGGCCGCGGATGCGAAACGGATGATGGATGCGGCCGGCGACCTGAACATGGTGGCCATCCAGCTCAATGTGGCGGTCGCCAACGCGGTCCTGCTCGAGCGCTCCGGGCATATCGCCGATGCACGCTGCGCCATCACCGTTCCCCCGCCGGGCATCCGGCTGCTCCAGGACGATTCACCACACCTTCCCCTTCGCCGCCGCCGGTCGCTCCTGGCCACCATCGAGGATGCGATCCGAAGAGTTTGCCGGGGGCGCGCTCCTCCTGTGGTCTCACTCTGCCCGCTCTGATCCACGGCAGTTGTGAAGACTGAATAGGAGAAGCTAT
This sequence comes from Thermoanaerobaculia bacterium, assembly GCA_035576505.1. GTDB lineage: Bacteria > Acidobacteriota > Thermoanaerobaculia > Gp7-AA8 > Gp7-AA8 > JADGNZ01. The sequence goes on from DATLWH010000646.1 coordinate 11,466, forward strand.
GACTACGAAGAAAGAAGTACCGGGGACGCCGACGCCGTCGACGACGCCGCCCGTTTCCTACGCCGATGCCGCGCAGGCGCTGGTCCAGCAGACCCGCGACATGCGACAGCAGATTCCGAAGCTCGTGATTCCGCTCAACAAGCGAGACGGGAGGCGGCTGGCTTCCGGCGCAGCGGTGCCGGCAGAGTTTGTCCAACTGACGGCCGTGGCGGTGACGAACAGCGCTCCGCTCGGGAGCGCAGGGGGGACGGATCCGGCCAAGGCTCGCGATCTGTTGAGTTTTGCCGATGAGTTCGCACCGCTGGCGGATGAGCTGGAGGCACTGGCTTTCTTCGTCCGCCACAGTGTCATTGCGGCAAAGAACGAGGTTGGTAGTGACGCTCTCACGACGTACGCGATGGCCAAGGCTCTGGCCAAGCGTCCGGCCACGGCGGATCTCGCTCCGCACGTCGATGACATGAGCCGCGCCCTCGGACGCAAACGGAAGGGGAAGTCCAAGCCG
>DATLWH010000647.1:0-13549 GCA_035576505.1 Thermoanaerobaculia bacterium
CACCATCGTCGCCGTGGCCACGGCGGCGGGCACGATCACGAACACGGCCACCGCTTCCGCAAACGAGCACGACTCCTCGGCTGCAAACAACACAGCGAGTGCCTCGACGGTCAGCACCTCGCCGACGTGCGCCGCGGCGACGATCAGCGCCTCCGGCCCGACCACCTTCTGTGCCGGCGGCAGCGTCACCCTGACCGCGAACGCCAGCGGCGTCACCGGGTACCAGTGGAGCAAGAACAATCTCGCCATCAGCGGCGCGACTGCCGCGACGCTCGTGGCCAACGCATCCGGCAACTACACGGTATCGGTCACCTACGCGAACAGTTGCAGCGCGCTCTCGTCGCCGGCCACCGTGACCGTCAATCCGCCGCCGAACGCCACGATCTCCGCGCCGGCCTCGACGTGCGCGAGCGCCAATGCCAGCGCGTCGGTCCCCGCCAGCGCCGGCGCAACCTTCACCTGGGGCGCGACGAATGCGGCCATCACAGCCGGCGCGGGAACCAGCACCATCAGCTTCACGCCGAACGGCAGCGGAAGCGTCGGACTCACGGTGCAGATCACCGACGCGAACGGCTGCAGCGCGAACGGCAGCACCACCGTCCCGCTCGGAACATTCGTACCGACGATCACGCCGGGCGGCCCGACGACCTTCTGCAGCGGCGGGAGCGTGACGCTCACCGCAACGGCCGGCACGTCGTATCTGTGGTCGAACGGCGCGACGACGCAAGCGATCACGGTGACCTCTTCGGGCAACTACAGCGTCAACGTCACTGCCGGCACCGGCTGCAGCGGCACGTCCGCGACCACGTCGGTCACCGTCGTTCCGCCGCCGTCCGCGTCAATCACTCCGGGCGGGCCGGTGACGTTCTGCGCCGGTGGCAGCGTCACGCTCACCGCTTCGGCCGGGTCGAGCTATCTCTGGTCGAACGGCGCCACGACGCCATCGATCGCAGCCACGGCCTCCGGCAACTACAGCGTCACCATCACGAACGCGGGCGGCTGCAGCGCCACATCCTCTCCGGTCACCGTCACGGTGAACCCGGCGCCCGCCGCATCGATCACGCCGGGCGGCCCAACGTCGTTCTGCCCTGGGGGAAGCGTGACGCTGACCGCTTCCGTGGGATCGAGCTATCTATGGTCGACCGGCGCCACGACGCAGTCGATCACGGTGAGCACCTCCGGCTCGTACAGCGTCACGTTGACCAATGGAAGTGGCTGCGCGGCCAGCTCCGCGCCGGTGAGCGTCCTTGTCAACCCGAACCCGACGGTCACGATCAGCGGCCCGTCATCGACTTGCGCCGGCAGCAGCGTCACCCTCGACGCCGGCACCGGCTTCGCGTCGTACGCATGGTCAACCGGAGCGACGACACAGACGATCACCGTCTCGCCGGCAGCCGCCACAACCTACAGCGTCACCGTCACAAACAACAACGGCTGTACCGCCTCGGCTTCGAAAAACATCACCGTCACGACCGGCGCCTCGACGACGACGGTATTCGCGCCGCCGGCCGTGGCCCCTGGCTCCCTCGGCAACGTCGCTTCCGTCGCCCCCGCTTCGAACGGCTCGACCTACAACTGGACGATCACCGGCGGCACGATCACCAGCGGTAACGGCACGCCGTCGATTACATGGACGGCCGGGAACGGCAGCTCCGCCGTCATCAGCATCGCCGTGACGAGCGGCTCCTGCACGGCCTCGGGCACGGCCACGGTTGCCATCGTCGGCGCCGCCGATCTGGCTCTGACCATGACTGCCGGCCCGAATCCGTTCAACCCGGGCGCCACGGTCACATTCACGCAAAACGTCGTGAACAACGGTCCGGACGCGGCGCAGAACGTCGTCGTGGCCAACAACCTCTTCGGCATCACGTCGCCGGTCGCTTCCGGCAACGGCTGGTCGTGCTCCGTCAGCAGCCTGACGATCGTCTGCACGCTGCCGTCACTACCGGTCGGGCCGGCCCCTCCCCTCACCATCACGGCCAGCGCGTCCGCCGCCAGTGCGGGCGACAGCGCCTCGGTGGCCGCCGCAACCGCCGATCCGAACGGAAACAACAACAACGCCAGCTCCACGATCGCTGCGAACGCGCCACCGTCGTGCAACAACGCCGCGCCCTCGGCAATCGCGCCGGCGGCAGGCGCGTCGAACCTCGCCGATCCCGTCAACTTCACATGGTCGGCTGCGGCAAACGCGACATCCTACGACCTCTGGATCGCAAGCTCCGGCGCCGCTCCGGTGATCGCCGCGACGACGCAGTCGACCTCGGCGGCGGTCAGCCTGCCCAGCGGCACGTCCACCTGGTACGTGGCCGCCCACTTCGCCGGCTGCCCGACGCTCTTCTCGACGCCGCGCGATCTGTCCGTCGCCGCGGCCGCGAACTGCACCAATCCGGCCCCACAACTCATCGCACCGTCACCGAACGCGGTCGTGAATTCGCCGGTCACATTCTCATGGGCCCCGGTGGCCCAGGCCGTCGGCTATCGCCTCTGGATCGCTCTGGACGGCGGCGCCACACAAGACGTCGGCACGACAAACGGCGCCACCTCGCTCACGGTGCCGCTCACCGGGTCCAGCGTCTCCTGGCACGTCGATGCAATCTTCCCCGGATGCGATCCGACGTCATCCGCGCCGTCGGCGTTCAAAATCGCCTCATCCGATCCTTGCGCAGGGCACTCTGCACCGGCACTCCTGGCACCGCCGGCAAACGCAACGTTGGCGTCGTCGACCGTCGATTTCCGATGGACCGCTGCCGCCGGCGCAACCGGCTACCGTCTCTGGGCGTCGATCAACGGCGCTCCCTTCGCGCCGCTTGGCACGACCGCCTCCGCAACGACGCTGCACGCCGTCTTCACCAGCGGCACGGTGGCGTGGTACGTCGAGGCGCTCTTCAACGGCTGCGCGTCGGTCGTCTCGACGCAACAGTCGTTCACGATTCCGACAGCGTCCACCTGCAACAACCCGGCGGCGACGTCGCTGGCACCGGCGAACGACGTGGTGCTGTCGAACGGCACCGTCGATTTCACCTGGTCATCCGCGCCGAACGCCATCGGCTACGAGGTGTGGCTGTCGTTCAACAACGGGACGCCGTCCATGGCCGGCACCACGACTGCGACGACGCTCCGCCGCTCGATCGGCGCCGGCAACATCGAGTGGTTCGTCCGCGCTCAGTTCAACGGCTGCGATCCGGTCGAGTCGGCGCACGCGCGCTTCACGTACGCGCCGCCGGCAGACTGTGCCCAGGCCCGGCCGATCCTCACGGCGCCGTTCGACGGCGCCTCCGCGGTCATCGCCCCGTTCGATCTCCATTGGAGCAACGTCCCGAACGCGACGCAATACAAGGTGTGGCTGGCATCCGGCGACGCGCCTCCGGCCGTCATCGGTACGACGCCGGACACGCATCTCGACAACCAGAGCGCTCCGGAAGGCGTCGTGACATGGTTCGTCGACGCGCTCTTCGACAGTTGCCCATTCGTGCGGTCGACGTCGAGCACGTTCACCGCCGCCCAGCCGCTGCCGCCCTGTTCAACGCCGGGCGTTCCCCTGCCACGCGCCGAGAGCACCGCCTCCACCAATGTCGAGTATGTGATCCGCTGGACGCCGACCGGCCCGGCGGCGACGACGCAATACGAAGTGCAGGAATCGCTCGCCGCCGCGTTCCCATCGCCTGTCTCGATCACTACCGACGCGAGCGAATGGCCGTTCAAGCACGTGAACAGCGGCGACACGGCAGTCACCTATTACTACCGCGTCCGCTCGGTCGGCACCTGCACCGGCCAGCGCAGCCTCTTCTCGCTCCCACTCACCGTGCAGGTCCTCCCCTCGAGCGTCACCGACCCGGCATCAGCCAACGGCTCGACTCCGGCCGACAACCCGCAGACGACGCAGTACCAGATCCACATCGGCGGCGGCACGAACGGGAGCGCCTCGCGCAAAGGGACGATTGCCGCCGCGGCGGGCGACACCTTCACGGCGACCACAAACCAGCCGTGGCTCACCGTTTCGCCGTCGAGCGGAACCGTACCACCGGAAGGGACGACGCTCACAGTCACGGCCAATACGAATGGATTACCGGTCGGCACCAGCACCGGCGCGGTCAGCATCAACTTCGGATCCGCCACCGGTTCGCGGCAGGGCAACGTGGTGGGGCTCGGCACGACGCCACCGGCAACGACCACCGTCTCGGTCAACCTCGTGCAGCCGGTCGCGCCGACCGCGAAGAATGCTCCGCCGCCCGACGCGCTCATCATTCCCGCCGTCGCGCATGCGGATGGCATCAACTCCAGGTTCCAATCCGACATCCGCGTGACGAACTCGTCGGCGCAGCCGATGAAGTATCAGCTCACGTTCACGCCCACGGGCGACACCGGCATCACGCAGGGAAAGCAGACCACGGTCGACATCGATCCCGGCCACACCATCGCTCTCGATGACGTTCTCCAGTCGTGGTTCGGCTCGAATGGCGCCACCGGGACGCTCGAAGTCCGGCCGCTCACGACAGCGCCTACGTCCACGGCCGCCGCTGTTCCGAGCGGTCTGGCCAACATTCTCACCTTTGCCGCCAGCCGCACGTACAACACCACCGCGAACGGCACGTTCGGGCAATACATCCCCGCCATCCCGTTCGCCGCATTCGTCGGCCGCGCCGGCGATCCAACGAAGTCGACCATCCTGAGCCTGCAGCAGATCGCCCAATCGCCGGCCTTCCGCACGAACCTCGGCATCGTCGAAGGCTCGGGCGATCCCGCTTCGGTCCTCGTCAGCGTCTTCGGAGACAACGGGGTGAAGCTCACCGAGTTCACGCAGGACCTCAAAGGTGGTCAGCACCTGCAGCTCAACTCCGTTCTGGCGCAGAAGAACGTGCAGGTCAGCGACGGCCGCATCGAAGTCAAAGTGGTCTCGCCCGGCGGCAAAGTGACGGCCTACGCCTCGGTGATCGACAATCAGACGAACGACCCGCTGCTCGTCCCACCGGTTGCCGTGAATCAGGTTGCCGCCGCGAAGTACGTCATCCCCGGCGTGGCCGATCTGAGCAACGGCACCGCCAACTGGCAGACGGACGTTCGTCTCTTCAATCCGTCGCAGAATATTGTGAACGTGACGTTGACGTTCCACTCGCAGGGTGGCGGCACCCCACAATCGAAGGAAGTCTCGCTGGCGCCGGGCCAGGTGCAGACGTTCGACAGCGCGCTGCGGCAGCTCTTCGGCATCTCCAACGACGGCGGAGCGCTGCACGTCGTCACGACGGCGGCCACGCCGCTCGTCGCCACCGCCCGCACATACAACCAGACGGCGAACGGCACCTACGGTCAGTTCGTGCCGGCAGTCACCGCCAACGATGCGGCGGCCCTCGGCACGCGTCCGCTGCAGATCCTGCAGATCGAAGAGTCGGATCGCTACCGTACAAACGTCGGCTTCGCAGAGGTCACCGGAAACGGCGCAACGATCGAAGTGACGGCCATCCCCTCCGATTCCAAGGTTGCAGCATCGACCCAGATCGACCTTGCAGCAAACCAGTTCGTCCAGTACCCGCAACTATTGAAGTCGATGGGCCTGACCAACATGTACAACGCCCGCGTGACGGTGAAGGTGATCAGCGGACAGGGCCGCGTCGCCGCCTACGCATCGGTGATCGATATGCAGACGAATGATCCGACGTTCGTGCCGGCGCAGTAAGGGCAGTGGATTCGTTGATGAGTGGATCAGTGAATTAGTGGTTAGTAGATCAGTGGATTAGTCGATGAGTGGATGTCGTCTGCGTTCCTAATCTACTAATCACTAATCCACTAACCACTAATCTACTGGCCCCTACCAACCCTACCCCCTCGCCACCTTGATCAACGCTTCCATGTGATTCAGGTACCGCTCCAGTGCCCGGCGTCCGGCCGCGGTGAGGGAGTACTCGGTCCGCGGCACGCGGCCGGCGAACGACTTCTTGCACGAGACGTAACCCGCGTCCTCGAGCTTGCGGGCGTGGACACTGACGTTGCCGTCGGTCGTTTTCAGGATCGCCTTCAGCTCGTTGAACGTCAGCGTCGGGTTGACGGCCAGCGCGCTGATCATGGCCAGACGGGTCTTCTCGTGGATGATGCGGTCGAGGTCGGGGATTTTCGTCTCGACGACGCGGCTCACTTTCGCCGGTTCGTTGCTCTTTTTTGCTGCGACCGATTTAGCCACCGTAGCTCCTTGCGATGATGAGTCCGAAGAGGATGTGCAGGCCGCCGAAGCCGGCGCCGAGGAGGATGTTCGAGGCGCCGAGCGGCAGGAAAGCCGCAGCCGCGCCGAGGAGCATGAAGGCAAAGCCCATCGTCGGGATTACGCGGATCGAGAACGCCCCGCTGCTGACGAAGGCCGTCCCGTACAGCAGCAGCCACGTTGCCGGAATCGCCGAATAGGCTTCCACGCGGACGAGCGCCACAGTCAGCACCGCCCCAGCGACGAGCGGCGCGAAATAGCTGACGAAGAACCGCCGCGAGGCGCCGGACATGAATGCCTCATCCGAACGCCTCGCCTTGATCACCATCGCGCCGAATCCGATCGCCGCCGCGACGACCGCCTCCGCCAGCCACGCAGCCAGCCACATGCGAAGGGAGCGCCCCAGGAACTGCTGGGCGATGGCCGCGGCCGCGAGCGCCGTCACCCCCACCGCCACCCCGCCCCACCCCGGAATCGACGTAAACGATCCCGCCCGCTCCATGGCGTCTCGGATGAAGCGGATGTTGTCCAGCGCGTGCTCGCGCATCGGAAGAGGGGCCTCGGACATCCTGACATGGTAGCGCAAAGTGCTTTCCGGAATGCACCAGCGGCCGGGAGAGACGAATGTTGAGCGTTCGGTGTCGAATGTTCAATGGGGAGTGGAGCCCGTTCAATCGTTCGCCTCGCGTCATTCAACATTACTCTCACCTCCTCCGACCTCCCCAGGTCCATCCATGAAGCCTGGATAGAACGCCGTCCTCGCCCCGGGCTGCGCCACGGTAGACTTACCCTCCCCATGCCCCTCCCCAAATCCCTTCGTTCCCTCGTCATTCTTCTCGCCCTGTTCGCTCTTCCTGTCATCGCCGGCGACAACCGCTGGACCATCAAAGGGCCGTTCGGCGGCACCGTCAGCAAGCTCGCTTTCGATCCCGTGAATCCTTCGATCGCCTACGCGGCAACCACCAACGGGATCTTCCGGAGTTCCGACGGCGGCCAGCATTGGGCCGCTGCCCCGGGTCTGCTTGGAACGCCGTTCACGGATGTCGCGGCCGCAGCCAGCGACCCTCAGAAGGTCTTCGCCTCCTCGGTCTACGGATTCTTCAAGAGCACCGACCGCGGTCTGACCTGGTTCCAGGTTCCCGGTGCCTTCGGGTCGTACGCCGTGGCCGTCAGCCGGACGAACGCCGACATCGTCTACAGCGACTCCTCTGGCGGGCCGATCCGCTCCTCGGACGGCGGGGTCACCTTCGGCAACGTCGGCAGCGGCCTCCCCTCATCGCCGGCCGCGGTCAGCGCCCTTGCAGTCGACCCGCAAACGCCCGACACCGTCTACGCTGCCTACCAGACCAGCGCCGGCGTGTACAAATCGGTGGATGGCGGTGCGCATTGGACGGCGGCAAACAGCGGCCTGACCGCGCCCTTCACCTTCTCGATGATCATCGACCCGTCGAATGGCTCGACTCTTTATGCAGGCGGAACGACGGGGCTCTTCAAGACCACCGACGGAGGCAACTCCTGGACGCCCGTGACCAATGGCCTGCCGCCATCCCAGTTCACCTACTCGCTTTCGATCAGCCCGGGCTCACCGTCGACCGTCGTGGCCGGGCTCAACTCAGGCCTCTTCAAGTCGACCAGCGGCGGGACGAGTTGGGCCGGCCCTGTCGCACTCAGCGGCAGCACCATCAGCGCGCTCGCCATCGACCCGGTCAACCCTGCCAACATTCTCCTCACCGCGAATTCCAGCACCTCCAGAAGCTCCGACGGCGGAACGACCTTCACCGCCAGCTCCGGCCTGACCGCCTTCTACACGCAAGCCATCGCCGTCGATCCGCGAAACGAATCGATCGTCTACGCCTCCGGTCCCGCCGGCGCGTTCAAGAGCACAGACCGCGGTGAGAGCTGGGCATCATTGACCTCAAACCTGACGCAAGGACTTGCCGTCGATTCCCAGAACTCGCAGACGGTCTACTTCATCACGCTCGGACAGGTCCGCCGAAGCACGGACGGCGGTGCGACCTCATCGGACTTCTCCACCGGGCTACCCTCGGGTTCCGCGCAATTCATCGCCGCAGACCCGCGCGTTCAAGGAACGGTCTACACCATCTTCGGGAATGCCGTGTACAAGCGAGCCGGCAGCGATCCGTGGGTGAAAAGCAGTACCGGCTTACCCACGGGTTCGTTTTCCTTCCTCGCCATCGACCAGAACAACTCCTCCACGCTCTACGCGGGAGGAGGGAGCGGGCTGTTCAAGAGTACCGACGGAGCCGCGAGCTGGAACGCGGCCAGCGGCGGGCTCACGGGGGTCAACCCGGCCGGCCTCACCATCGAACCCTTCGACTCCAGACATCTCCTCACCTGGGCAAATTCATCGGGATACGAATCGACCGATGGCGGCGCGAATTGGGCTCCCTTCGCCGTTGCTGCCGGCAGACAGGCCATCTTCCTCGCCTTCGACCCATCCGGTCCCGGGCGGATCTACAACGACAGCAGCGACGCGGTGGACCGCAGCCTGGATGGAGGGAAGAGCTGGTACCCGATGCAGACGGGACTGGGAAAAATACATATCGGCCTCTTGGTCATCGCCCCGGGCGGCAATACCCTCTACGCCGGTGGCACGGCCGGAGGAGTGTGGGTGATTCACACTGCCCGCGGGCGGGCGGTAGGTCACTGACGGCGCAAAGACCATCCGCAGATGGCGCAGATGTACACAGATAAGACCGTGTAACTCCTGTTCATCTGCGACCATCTGCGTCATCTGCGGATGGCTTTTCGACTGTCCTGGCGAGCAGAACCTCGCAGAGCCGGAATCGCCAGCCCGGCCGCCCAGCACAAGGCCATGAACGTCGTTCCCGGGCGATCGCATCGTCAGGACTGAACATGTTCAAGAAAGTGCTTGACGTGGCCTTCCTCCGGGCCTACATTGGACTTGAACATGTTCAAATCGCCAACAGACGGGGGAACACACACATGAACGCCTCCAGAGTCGTCATCGCCGGTGGTTCAGGACTCCTGGGCTCATTGCTCGCTCGCAGGTTTCACGACGGCGGAGCCGAGGTCGTCGTGCTCAGCCGGCATCCCGCCCTCGCTCCATGGCGCGTGGCCGAGTGGGATGGGCACTCCCTCGGCGCCTGGGCCGGCGAGATCAACGGAACGGACGCAGTCATCAATCTGGCAGGGCGGAGCGTCAACTGCCGCTACAACGATTCGAATCACGATGAGATCCTCCGCTCGCGCATCGACTCGACGCGCGCCATCCGCAAGGCCATCGCCATCGCCACAAATCCCCCTCGGGTGTGGCTGCAGATGAGCACGGCCACGATCTACGCGCATCGCACCGACGCCGCGAATGATGAATTCACCGGCCTCATCGGCGGCATCGAGCCGGACGCGCCGGACTCGTGGCGATTCAGCATCGACGTAGCGAAGCAGTGGGAGGCGGAGGTCAACTCCGCCGCGCTCCCCCGCACCCGCCGCGTGATACTGCGGACGGCCATGGTCATGTCCCCTCAGCGGCATGGCACCTTCGCCACGCTTCGGCGCCTCGTCCGCCTCGGCCTGGGAGGCCGCGCAGCAAGTGGACGGCAGTACATGTCGTGGATCCATCACCTCGACTTCGTGCGCGCCGTCGATTTTCTGATCGGCCGCGACGATCTCCCCGGCGTCGTCAACCTCGCCGCACCGGAGCCACTCCCGAACGCCGACTTCATGCGCGCCCTTCGCGAGGCCTGCGGCGTGCGGGTGGGACTTCCGGCGACGCGCTGGATGCTCGCCCTCGGGGCGTGGGCACTGCGCAGCGAAACGGAGCTGATTCTGAAAAGCCGCCGGGTCGTGCCGGCGCGGCTCCTCCAGCGCGGATTCGAATTCGCCTATCCCTCCTGGCCTGAGGCGGCGCGCGATTTGTGCGACGAACCCGCCGTCACGAGAGTCGCGATCGCCGCTCCGCCGAGAACCGCGGGAGGAGGAACATGGTGACGCGGCAACCCGCCGGCTGTTGCGAAGTACACTGACGCGAACGTGAGCCGGCGCGAGATCACTACACCGAAAGCGGAAGAGACGCGCGAGCGGATCGTCGACGCCGCCCTGACGCTCTTTCGCGAGAAAGGCTTCGACGAGACGACGATGCGCGACATCGCCGCCGCCGCCGAGGTGGCCACCGGGGCTGCCTACTACTACTTCCGATCGAAGGAAGAGCTGGTGATGGCCTTCTACGCCCGGACGGCCGAGGAAGCGCGGACGCTTCTCCCGCCGGCAATCGAACGATCGAAGGATCTGCGCAAACGGCTGCGGGCCGTGATCGACATGAAGTTCGAGCAGTTCGCCGAGCACCGCCGCCTCCTCATCGGCATCGTGCGCATCGGCATCGATCCGGAGCATCCCCTCTCTCCGTTCGGCCAGGAGACGCAGGCCATGCGCGACGAGAGCATCGGCACGTTCCGCATGGCGCTGGAGGGATCCACCACCAAGATCCCGAAAGATCTCCACGACGACCTCCCGACCCTGCTCTGGATGTACCAGATGGCCGTGATCCTCTTCTGGATGTACGACCAGTCCAAAGGCCAGCGCCGGACCAGGCTTCTCGTCGACGGCACGCTCGACCTCATCGTCCGCCTCATCCAGATCGCATCATTGCCATTGATGGGACCAATGCGGAAGAAGCTGGTGGCACTGCTGCGCGCGATCGAGGAGTGACGCGGAGATACGCGTCACCGCGCCTTCGCGTTACCGGGTTGGGATCCCTCAATCCACACTTTGGACTTCTTCGTCAACACTTAAGACTTCATCAATAGGTCGTCCAGACCTCCCTTACAGACATGCCATACCTTTCCATGCACGCTTAAGCGCTGCTGATGCGCACTTAAGCATTGCTAGCCTGGTATGCGGATCGACATCACTCAGCCTAAAGTGTTCTTTATCAACGCTTAAGGCTGTTTCGGCAGGGACAAATGACTTCTCGAAGAGGCCGTCTGATCCTCCTCATCAACGCTAAAGTGCTCTTCATCAACGCCAAAGTCTCCACGGAGAAGCGTGGCCATCTTTCCGGTCAAGGCTAAAGCGCTCTTCAGCCACGCTAAGATGTGATCGAGGATAGATTTGCCCTGCCGCTCCAAGGCCGAGCGCGAGCGACTGACAGGAGGTAGCCATGGCATCGGTGGCGCAGGTTTTCGGCTCGAATCTCCAACGCATGCGTACGCGGCACGGACTCACGCAGAAACAGCTCGGCGCACTGACGAAGATGAGCGCGAGCTTCATCGGCGAGATGGAGCGCGGACTGAAGGCACCGAACCTCGTTGGCATCGTCGCCATCGCCTGGGCGCTCCGCGTCAGCGTCGAGGAGATGGTGGCGGGGTTCAACACCGCGGGGCCGCGGTAAGGGGGCACGTCAGCGATTCTCGATGAGTCTCGAGCGGAAATCAGAGCGACGGCGGTGTGCTACGATTTCGTCCACACCTACTTCATGCAGTTCCATAACACGGCCCTGCGCGCTCTGATCGCGAATCAGCGCAATCGATTGCCCGATCTGGCCGCGATTGAGGCAACGCTTCGCGACCATGGAACGCTGACATTCGTCCGCCTTCGATCGGGCCTTTTCCCTGCCTCGCCATCCGGAATTGCCCTACCGGAGTCCGGCTACGCGAACGTGTGGGTCCGCGACAACGTCTACGTCGCCCATGCTCATGCTGAAGCCGGCGAAACCGCGGTCGCCGGCGAGGTTGCCCGTGCCCTTTTGGAGTTCTTCAGCGCGAGCCAGGACCGCTTTCGAGACGTGATCTCCGGCCGGACCGATCCGGCGGACATCTCCCGTCGGCCGCACGTGCGTTTTGATGGTGAGCGCATGGAAGAGATCCGCCACGAACGATGGCCGCACGCCCAGAACGACGCCCTCGGGTACTTTCTTTGGCTTTATGCCCGTCTGGCAGGCACGGGAGACGTGCCGCTTGACACCAATGCTGTCACGCTCCTCGCTCTCTTCCCTTCCTATTTCAGGGCGATTCGCTATTGGGAGGACGAGGACAGCGGCCACTGGGAGGAAACACGGAAGGTTTCCGCCTCGAGCATCGGGACGGTGATCGCCGGTCTGGAGGAGTTATTCGCCTTGTCCCGGAGCAGCGGTGCATGGGCCGCCGATCCGTCTTTCGCGGACGATATTCTCGAACTGCTGGCCCTGGGCCGTTCGGCGCTGGCATCGATTCTACCCGGCGAATGTGCACAGCTCGCGCCGCAAAAGAACCGCCGGTACGACGCCGCCTTGCTTTTCCTCATCTATCCGCTCGAGATCGTCGATGGCGAGATGGCTGACTTGATCATTCATGACATCGAGCGCTTTCTCGCTGGTCGCGTCGGCATTCGACGCTACCTCGGGGACTCGTACTGGGCACCCGACTATGACAAACACCTTCGGGTGCCGGAAAGGACTCGCAACTTCGCTGACGATGTCGACGTCCGTGACCGGCTGCTCGAGGTCGTCGGCGAAGAGGCGGAGTGGTGCATCTTCGATCCCATTCTCTCCGTGGTTTACGGCCGGCGCTTCCTGGTCACCCGCTCGCCAACCGACCGCGATCGCCAGCTGCATCACTTCAATCGAACACTCAGCCAGATCACACCCTCGTGGGAGTGCCCGGAGCTCTACTATCACCGGGACGGGCAACTCCGCGTTGGGCCCCACACGCCGTTGCAGTGGACGCAGGCAAATCTGTTACTGGCCCTGAAATCGATGGCGCGAAGTCTCGAAAGCGACGCACATCCACACGAGGAGTCTAGCCATGTTCTATGACAAGCTCCGCGATGAGATTATCGAATCGCAGCGCACGCAGCACGACCTGATGAAGTGGAAGCTCTTTCTCATCGCCGCGATCGGCGCAGCAGGTCTCGGCGCCTTCCCGGGAATGATGGCGGTGACAGCTCGAACACCAACCGACGCGGCCCTCAAGCCCGATACAACGCCGCTCCTGGCACTCATTCCTCTTGTTTGCCTCTACGTAGATACGCTCTGCTTTCATAACGTTCTGCGCGTCATGGCCATCGCTCGCTACTGCCGAAGCCTCACCGCCAAAAACCCTCCTGTCATCGGTACCGACAATCTCAGCAGAAACGAGGCCGCCGCAATCGCAACCTATGAGAACTACTGCAAGAACAATCGCCGGAACTTCGCCCTGGAGGGATTCGCATTGGTAACCACCAGCGTGATCCTTTCCGGACTCGTAATCGGCTTTGGTCTATGGCCACAGTTTCGTGCGCGGCTCGGTTTCGCGAGCCTCAAAGACTCCGTTCTGCTGTTAGTGGTTGGCATCAGCGGGCTTCTTTTTTCGCTGCTCTTCTTCACACTATTCAAGGGAAAGGTCTACTGGCTCGATCACTCAG
>DATLWH010000648.1:0-5698 GCA_035576505.1 Thermoanaerobaculia bacterium
CCGATCACTGGGCCGACCAGCTCAAAGTCAATGGAGCACGACTGCCGATGTTCAAATTTCCCCGGAGCCCCGAAGGTGTCACGGAGTGCGGGGGGAAGCCGTGTTCGTAGAACGCCGAGCAATGCAACGCAGGTCGGATTCGCAAGACCGACGTAGGTCGGACTCTCTAGTCCGACCCGCGCTTGGGAGATCGGTAATTGATAACCCGACTGTAGTTCAGAGCCTGCCAAGCTCCGGTCGGACTAGAGAGTCCGACCTACGTCGGACTAGAGGGTCCGACCTACGTCGGGCTAGAGGGTCCGACCTACGTTTCGCTTCGCTTTTCCTTCTGCTGCTACTCCTGCTGACCACCTCGGCTTTCGCGCAGCAACCCGCCTCGCCAACCGAGCCTCTGAGTATCAATGACAACCAGCCTGTCTACGCCGAGGGCGTTCCGTTCATGCTCACGGGAAGCTCGCTTCCGGGCGCGGTCATCACGATCGCCATCGAGAAATCGGGCAACGGGCAGACCACGGCGGATGCCGCCGGTCATTGGACTTTGATGTGGACTCCGCCGGTAAAGACCGGGACGTGGACCATCACGGCCACTTCCGGCGGCGTGACGGCGACGCAATACCTGCGCGTCCAGCTCCCCGGCAACGTACACCGCCAGCCGATCATCGAGCCGGTGCTGCGCTATGGCACGCCGGAGATTCCGCATCCCGAGGCCTATCAGGAGATGACGGACCGGTGGCGGATCACGCCGCCGCCGTACGAGCTGACGGAAAAACCGCACGGCCGCCCCATCGGCAAGAACGGCGCGACGCTCGATCCGTACAACCAGAACCTCCTCAAGGGCGACCTGCCGATCTTCGGGAAGAACTGGTTCCTCGACTTCACCGGCATCAGCGACACGCTGGCGGAATCGCGCACGTTGCCGACGCCGTCGGGTGTGAGCGCGGTCAAGCCGACGTCCATCACCGTCTTCGGCAAAGACAACCAGAATCTGTTCGTCGAAAACGCCATCGCCTCATTCGATCTTTTCCAGGGCGACACGGCCTTCAAACCGATCACGCAGCGGTTCAAGGCCACGCTGATCGCGAACCTCAACTACGTCCATCTCCGCGAGAACGGTCTGGTCAAGCCGGACGTCCGCGAGGGAACGACCCGCACCGACGAGCAGGTGTCGCTGCAGGAGTTCTTCTACGAACGGAAGATCCGCGACGTCTCGCCGAACTACGACTTCATCTCATTCCGCGTCGGCTCGCAGCCCTTCAACAGCGACTTCCGGGGGTTCATCTTCAACGACACGAACCTCGGCGCCCGCCTCTTCGGCAACTTCGGCTCCAATCGTTATCAATACAACCTCGCGGTGTTCGACCGGCTGGAGAAAGACACCAACTCCGGCCTCAACACAATGCAGCTCCGCGATCAACAGGTCGCCATCGCGAACTTCTACTGGCAGGACTTTCTCGTCCGCGGCTACACCCAGGAGTTCAGCGTCCACTACGTCCGCGACCAGGCCACGCTCCACTACGACCGCAACGGCATCCTCGTGCGGCCGGCTCCGGTCGGCGTTTTCACGCCCCACGAGGTCCGGGCCACGTACATCGGTGAGGCTGGCCTGGGACACATCGGCCGCTTCAACGTCGACCACGCCGTCTACTACGTCTTCGGTACCGATGAACTGAACCCGATCGCCGGTCCTGATCCGAATCTGAAGAACGGCAACGCCGTGAAAATCGGCGCCGGCAGCGCGGCGCTCGAGGTCACCTACGATCACGACTGGCTCCGCCCCCGGCTGGCCTTCTTCTACGCGTCGGGCGACCACAGTCCGCGAGACCGCAACGCCCGCGGCTTCGACTCCATCTTCGACAGTCCCCAGTTCGCCGGCGGCGGCTTCTCCTTCTTCAACCGTCTCGGCATTCGCCTGGCCGGCACCGGCGTGGCGCTCGTCGAGCGCGGTTCGCTGCTGACCAGCCTGCGAAGCTCCAAGGACGAGGGGCAGCCGAACTACGTCAATCCCGGCGTGCAGATCGCCAGCGCCGGACTCGACGTCGACGTCACGCCGCGGCTGACGGCCATCTTCACCGGCAACTATATCCGCCTGGACGCGGTCGAACCGATCGAGGCCATCCTGTTTCAGGGCAACATCCACAAATCGCTCGGCACCGATCTCTCGGTCGGTCTCCGCTACCGGCCGCTCCTCAACCAGAACGTCGTCATAGTCGGCGGAACCGCCGTCCTTCTTCCCGGCCAGGGATTCAAAGACATCTATGAACGAGACCGCCCGCTCTACCACGTCTTTACGAATGTGATTCTGACCTTCTGATGAAACGGATAACGATCGCTCTCGCCGCTTTTCTCACTCTCGCGCTGTCCGTGATCCGTATCCGCGCGCAGTCATCTCCCGACCTCCCGCCGCTCATGCGCCAGACGCAGGCCGAGGCCGACGCCAAAAGCGCCGGCTGCCTCACGTGTCATAACGGGATTGAACCGATGCACGCCTCGGCCGCCGTAAAGCTGGCCTGCACTGATTGCCATGGCGGAGACGGCGCCGCGCGCACGAAAGAGGCCGCTCACGTCAAGCCGCTGCACCCGGAGATCTGGAAGACCTCGGCCAATCCGCAGCGCAGCTACACCGCACTGCTGCAGGAGCCGCCGGAGTTCGTGAAATTCGTCAACCCGGGCGACCTCCGCGTCTCGCAGGAGACCTGCGGCGGCTGCCATCAGCGCCAGGTCAACGCCGTTCCGCGCAGCACCATGACGACGTCAGGCGTCTTCTGGGCCGCCGTGAGCTACGCGAACGGTCTCCTCAGCCGCAAACAGGGACTCCTCGGCGAGAGTTACGACCGGCCCGGCAGCGCGTCGGCCATCAAGCCCGCCACGCCCCCCACCCCGGAGCAGATCGCCAAGGGCGCGCTGCCGATCCTCGTCCCGCTGCCGCGCTGGGAAGTCACGCAGCCGGGCGAGTACTTCCGCGCCTTCGAGCGCGGCGGCATCACCGGAAGCAGCTCCTTCCCCGACATCGGCAATCCGAACCCCGAGGTTGAAGCAGGGCGCCCCGACATCCGCCTCGGAAATCGCGGACGCGGCACCGGCCTGCGCATCTCGCCGGCGCTCATCAACCTGCACAAGACGCGGCTCAATGATCCGCACCTCTCCTTCCTCGGTACGAACGATCATCCGGGGGACTACCGGTCTTCGGGATGCACCGGTTGCCACGTCGTCTATGCGAACGATCGTGATCCGCTCCATTCCGCCGGCTACGGTCAGTACGGCAACACCGGCCTCTCCATCACCGGCGACAAATCGATCCCGAAGAATGAGCAGGGGCACCCGCTGCGGCATCAGTTCACGCGCGCCGTGCCGACGAGTCAGTGCATGTCGTGTCACATGCACCAGCCGAATTCGTTCGTGAACACCTACCTCGGCTACACGATGTGGGACTACGAGTCCGACGCCGAACTGCTCTGGCCGAAGAAACAGAAATATCCGACCGAAGCCGAGAAGCGCGCCTCGCTCGATGCCAACCCCGAGGGGGCCGCGCCGCGCGGGCTCTGGAGCGATGAGAAGTTCCTCGAGAATCTCACCAACCTCAACTCCCAGGCCAAGAACACGCAGTTCGCCGACTATCACGGCCACGGCTGGAACTTCATGGCCGTCTACAAGCGCGACCACAAGGGCAACCTGCTCGACGCCGACGGGAAGATCGTTTCGTTCGACGATCCCGCCAAGTTCAGCAAAGCGGTCCACCTGCAGGACATTCACCTCGAAAAAGGGATGCACTGCGCCGACTGCCACTTCTCGCAGGACGAGCATGGCAACGGCCAGCTCTACGCCGAGTACGGCAACAACATCGAGATCGAGTGCCAGGACTGCCACGGCACTGTCGATGCGTACACCAACCTGCGCACCTCCGGCCCGGCCGCGCCGCCGGGAGGAACCGACCTTCTCGTCGGCACGACTCCCTTCGGTCAGCGCCGCTTCATCTGGGTCAACGGCCGTCTGTATCAGCGCTCGATGCTGAATCCCGGCATGCAGTGGGAAGTGATCCAGGTCAAAGACTCGATCACGCCCGGCAACGCCCACTACAACGAGCGCTCCGCGTATGCGAAGACGATTCAACGCGACGGAACGACGTGGGGGCCGTCGGCAAGCACGAACTTCGCGCACGCCGACGCCAAGATGACCTGCTACACCTGCCACTCTTCGTGGATGACCTCCTGTTCCGGCTGCCACCTGCCGCAGGAACAGAATGCGAAGACCGAGGTGCACCACTACGAGGGGGGCGAAACGCGCAACTACGCCTCGTACAACCCGCAGGTCATCCGCACCGACGCCTTCATGCTCGGAATCAACGGTACGACCAAAGGACATCGCATCGCACCGGTCCGCTCCTCGTCGGCCCTCGTGCTCAGCTCGACGAACGCGCTGCGCGACCGCATCTACATCCAGCAGCCGCCCATCTCCTCCCCAGGCTATTCGAGCCAGGCCTTCAACGCGCACGTCCCCCACACCGTCCGCACCCGCGAGACGCAGGGCTGCGGAAGCTGCCATATCACCAGGCAAAACGACAACAACGCCTGGCTCGCGCAGCTCCTGCTGCAGGGGACGAACTTCGTGAACTTCGTCGGCCGCTACGCCTATGTGGCGGAAGGAAAGGGCGGCTTCGAAGGCATCTGCGTCACCGAGTGGGATGAGCCGCAGGCGGTCATCGGATCGTCACTCCATAAAATCGTCTATCCCGACTACTACGCGAAACACCTGGCCAACAAGCTCGAGCTCGAGACGACTCACGAGCACCACGGCGATTCGCGCTCGATCCAGATGCGCGGTGAGTTCATCTACAGCGCCAATGGCGAGGAAGGCTTCAGCGTCTACGACATCGCCAACATCGATAACAAGGACTTCTCCGAGCGGATCGTTTCCCAGCCTGTGTCGCCGCTCGGGCAGCGTACCTACGTGAAGACGAAGTTCGCCTCGGCGGTGGCCCTTCCGACGACCATGCCAATCGCGCCGACGCGGCAGACGCAGTTCATCCCCGAGAACCAAGAGCAGCCCATTCACCCGCTCTACAAATACGTCTATGTCGCCGACCGCGAAGAGGGCTTGATCCTGATCGACGTCACGACGCTGTCCGACGCCAACCCGTCGAACAACTTCCTCAAGCGCGCCGTGACGTTCAACCCCGGCGGCGCGCTGAGCGGGGCGCGCTCGATCTACGTGGCCGGGCGCTGGGTCTTCATCGGCGCCGACAGCGGCCTTGTCCTCGTCGATGTCGACAAGCCTCTCTCTCCCCGGATCGTGGCAACGATCCCTGAGTTGAAAGACGCCACCGGCATCGGAGTGCAGTTCCGCTATGCCTTCGTCACCACTCGCGACGGGCTGTTCACGGTCGACATCACCGACCCGCCGCATCCCCGCGTGGCCGGGCACGTAGCCATCCCCGACGCCCGCAGCGTCTATGTCGCGCGCACGTACGCCTACGTGGGCGGCGGCGCGCGGGGAATGGTCATCGTCGACGTCGAGCGTCCGGAGACGCCGGCCATCCTGCCGTGGAACGACGATCTTCCGCACGACGCCAACGATGTGAAGGTGGCCTCGACAAACGCCTCGACCTTCGCCTATGTCGCCGACGGAAAGCACGGATTCAAGGTCTATCAGCTTCTCTCGCCCGAGTGGACGCCCGGATACGCCGGCTTCAGCCCGCGTCCCG
>DATLWH010000649.1:0-2327 GCA_035576505.1 Thermoanaerobaculia bacterium
CGGGCCGGATCGGATTGAAAAACAACGCCGCCCCTTCGCGATCCTGTGTGACGTCGTAGGTGATGGCGAACTGATGGCTCTCCGGCGGGAGCAGTTCGTAAAGCGTGAACTCATCGGCGGCAAACGCGGGGATGGAAACGAGAAGAAGGAGGATTGCGGTTTTCTTCATCGTTACATGCTCGCACGATTTCGCGTGGCGCGAAGCGCCGAAAAACGTAGGTCGGACTCTCCAGTCCGACCGGCGCTTGGGAGGCTCTGAACTACAGGCGGTTATCAATTACCGATCTCCCGAGAACGGGTCGGACTGGAGAGTCCGACCTACGTAAGTCCGACCTGCGTAAGTCCGACCTACGTTCGATTCGGATTCACCGGAACGCCACCTCGACCCCAATCCCCCGCTCCACCGCCCGAGACAGGGCCACCGATGCGGTGACCACGTCCTGCAGTGCCGTGCCGGTGGAATCGAAGAGGAACACCTCCTCGTCGTTGCGGCGGCCGGGGACACGGCCGCAGATCACGTCGGCCAGCTCGCCGTGGATCTCGGCGCGCGTGAGTGCGCCGGCGGCGAGGGCGTGGTGAAGGTCGCCCATCATGGCGGCCTGCTCGAGAATGTCGGGGACGACGAGACACCGCGCCAGAAGCGCAGGCGCGATCTCCTGCTTCTCGGGGTTGTCGGCACCGACGGCGGCGATGAAGAGGCCGGCGTGCCGATGCTCCAATTCGAGGATCGGCGAACGGGAGGGGGTGCAGGTGACGACGACTTCCGAGTCGCTCACGGCGTCGGCGATCGAGAGCGTTTGCACGACGTCGATGCCGAGCCGCTGCCGCATCGTCCGCGCGAAGCGCTCGGATGCGGTCGCGTCGGCGTCGAACGCGTACACCTTCGCGATCGGCCGGACGCGCATGAGCGCTTCCAGGTGGGCCTGACCCTGGATTCCGCAGCCGGCGATCGTCATCGTATGGGTGTTGGCACGGGCGAGATGCTTCGCCGCCACGGCGCTGGCGGCGGCGGTTCGCAGCGTCGTGATCAACGCCGAATCGAGGATGCCGAGCGGCGTACCGCGTTCGACATCCATCACCACGATCACCCCCTGGATCGTCGGCAGCCCGTGGCGCGACGGGTTCCGCGGGAAGTTCGCATTGATCTTCGCCGCGAAAACGTCGGCGACCGCGGCCTTGACGTGGAAGGTCCCGTCCGGTGCGTGGACGCCGAGGCTCTGCGGCGGAGCGATCCTCCCTTCGCCGTAGTCGCGGAACACCGTCTCCACCGCGGCGATGCAGTCGTCGATGGTCAGGAGGGCGGCCACGTCAGCCTGGGTGAGGATGCGCGTCATGCTCACTTCCGGCTCCGCCGTGTGCGCGCTCCCAAGGCCTCGTGCAGGTCATCGAAAACGGAGAGGGCGCGCTCGATCCGTTCCGCATCGTCCTGAACGCGGCCGATCAATCCCTCCAGCATCGTCCGGACGCCGGCCGTTTCGGGACGGTCGAACTTCGTCTCCTTGAGGTCGAGGTCGTGGACGATCTCGGCGATGGCGCGCACGCCCTTGTCGGGGAGGCCGATGCGTCGCACCATTGTCTCGAACGTGCAGCGGTCTTCCTCGTGTGTGAAGTCGCCGCCGACCATGTCGAAGCGGATCTCTCCCTCGTGGCGCGCGGCGTGCGGATCGTCGAAACGGAAGCGCGCTTTCGGATCGATGAAGCGGCGGATGAACCAGGCCGAGGCCATGCGATCGATACGGACGCCGGGACGGGTCACCCAGGTCTTCCCGCGCAACTCCGGATTGGCTTTCAGCATCTGCGTCTCCTCCTTCCGGTCTTTCCTGAGGCGGGCTTCGATCGCGGCCAACGCTTTCTCGGCCGGGGCGCGGCCGAGGGCGTCGAAGAAGTCGATGCGCCGGATTTCGTCGAGGCGGCGCGTCAGCCGCGCCTGTGCGGAGGCGAGATCGGCGGCCGCGGCCGCGCTGCGGGCTGCCATCATGGCCGCGCGGGCATCGGCGGCCAGAGCCTCATAGTCGGCATCGCGCGTCTGCCGGAACTGGGCGATGGCGGCGTCGCTGGCGACGCCGTCGATGAAGTCGCCCTCGAAGAGGTGGGCATCACCTCCGCCGGCCACGATCTCCTGGGCGATCCACTGCAGGTCTTCGAGCGCATCGGCGCTCTTGGGCAGCAGGTAGACCGCGTTCTTGACGGCCTCGGCACCCGCGGCGGCCAGGCGCTGCCGGATCTTGGCCCGCAGATACAACGGCCGCGGCGGGACTCGATGGACGAGGATGAGCCAGCGCGCCATCAGTCGATGCTAGCAGTTGCTTCATGCTATAGCAATTGCT
>DATLWH010000650.1:0-12934 GCA_035576505.1 Thermoanaerobaculia bacterium
TGACTCCCCTGGTCGTCGAAGCTATGGCTGATCTCATGGCCGATGACCGTACCGATGGCGCCGTAGTTGAGGACCGCGTCCGCGTTCGCGTCGAAGAACGGCGGATTGAGGATGGCGGCCGGGAAGTTCAGCGCATTCTGCAGCGGCAGGTTGACGGCGTTGACCGTCTGCGGCTCCATCGCCCATTCCGACTTGTCGACCGGCCTGCGAAGTTTGGCCAGGCTGGCGTGATAGTCGAACAGCTCCGAGCGCTGCGAGTTACCGAGGGCGTCGTCGCGTTTAATCTCCAGTCCGGAGTAGTCGCGCCAGTGTTCGGGATAGCCGATGCCGATATAGAGCGTGGTCAGCTTGGCCTTCGCCTTCGCGCGCGTTTCCGGTTTCATCCAATCGAGTTTGTCGATGCGGCGGTCAAAGGCGGCCACGATGTTGCGCACCATCGTCTGCGCCGCTTTCTTCGCCGAGGGCGGGAAGTAGTGCTTCACGTAAAGCTTGCCGACCGCGTCGCCGAGGGCGCCGCTGGTGGCGTTGACGGCGCGCTTCCAGCGGGCGCGCTGCTGCGGCGCGCCGGTCAGCGCCGTGCCGTAAAACTTGAACCGCTCGTCGGCGAACACTTTCGGCAGAAGCCCCGAGGCGCGGTCGATGGCGTGGAACGTCAGGTAGTCCTTCCAAATCGACAGCGGCTCGCTGCCCGCCAGCGCGGCGATGCCGACGGCGGCGGACGGTTGCCACACCATGATCTCCGTCTGGCCGGAAAGGGAAGCGCCATCGAAGTAGGCTGCCCAATCGAGCCCGGGCGCCTTGGCCGGGAACTGCTGCAGTGGCCAGCGATTGTTCGCCTTGTGGACGTCCTCGGAGTCGGTCCGCGTTCCGTGCGCCTCGGCGATCTTCCGCTCGAGGTCGTAGATGCGCCCGGCCTTCTCGGTGGCGTCGGAGATGTGGGCGAGCTTCAGAACCGCGGCGATGTGCTCGCGATATTTATCCTGGAGAGCGACGTCCCGCTTGTCCTTGCTCAGGTAGTTCTCGCGGTCCGGCATCCCCAGACCGCCCTGCAGCAGGTACCCGATGTTCCGGTTCGGGTTGTCGAAGTCCGGCGAGACCCAGAGACCGAAGGGACGGTCGGTGTAGAAGTTCGTGGCGTTGAGGGCATCGACGTCGGCGCGCAGTTGGCTTCCCAGCATGTGTGCCAGTGCCTGCTTATCGGCGATGGCCGCGATCTCGTCGAGCTCCGGCTGCACACTCTTCAGGCCTCGGGCCTCGATGGACTTCTCGTCCATGAACGCGGCGTAGTAGTCGCCGATCATGCGCACTTCCGAGCCGGCAGGCGCTTTGGCCTTGTCCGCCTCCCGGATCAGGTCCGAGGTCCGCTTGTTGGCCTTCTCCTCGAGGATGGTGAAGACGCCGAAGCTCGAGCGGTCCGGCGGAATCGGCGTGTTCTTCGACCAGGTGCCATTGGCGTATCCGTAAAAGTCATCGCCGGGCCTGATGGACTTGTTCATGCCGGCAAGGTCGAGGCCGTGGGAAGGGGAGGGCGGCGCGGCCGCCTGAACGATGAAGGCAGTCAGCAACAACACGGTCGCGCGTACGAGTTTCGAAGAGTGCATGCCCTATCGTAACCCGCGGCCGCGCCGGCGCTCTTGGCCGTCTGTGGCGGTTCTGTCGACGATCCGCAAAGGGCGGCGGACACGGGTGGAGAAGCGATGCTCGAAAGCTACTCGCGAAGGAATAGACCCAAACGATCGAAAATACAAAGGCTTGTCCCTTCCTGTCTGGTCAGTCCATCTCGTCTTCGATCTCCTCAAACCCTCCTGTCAACGGTGCCGTGATGCATCACCGATGCGCGTGATGACCATTACATCGTGACCTGGCGACGCACCGTCTAATGCTCGCGGGTCTAGAGGAGAACTGTTAGGCAGTAACGCATTAAGTAAGACTGCCCGGCGACAGCTTTATTTTTCAATGCAAGGTATTGAACAGGTTGCGTGGTTGGATGGCAATCCAGCCATCATCATTTCCTACTTGACGCTTTGGGTTTCATTCCTCGTCGGTGGCGTCGCAGCTGCGCTCCTCATCAGCCTCGTCATTCTCCGGCAGCGGAAGCCGTCTCGGGCCAATGCAGTGCGGGTGTGGGAACAGAATCGCATCGCGCGGCTGAAAGATTTATACGAGCGGATTCTCGAGAACCTGGTCACCGGTGTCTTTGTCACCGATGCCAGCGGTCGTGTGTACTACGTGAATGCGGCGATGCGCAATCTGTCGAGCATTCTGCCGCACGAGATCGGCGAGCAGCCGCGGCCGGCCCAACTGCCGCGCAGCCTTGCTCCGTTCACCGCCACGTACGCGGCTGCCGAGCGGGCACTCACCGCGGTGCAGTTCGATTCGATATCCGTGCGTTGCTGCGCCGGCCAGGAGCGCCTGCACAGCGGTTGGATGATTCCGTTGACGGCGGAGGGCGTCTTCGACGGCATGATCTGCATCACCGAGGACATGACGGCCAGGAAGCGCGTGGAGGAAGAATTGCGCGCCAGCCGCGACCACCTCGACGAGCTCATCTCACTCACGACCGACTGGGTGTGGGAATGCGACGAGCACGGCCGCTACACGAACGCCAGCGCACGTGTGAGCGACGTCCTCGGATACTCGCCGGAAGAAGTAATCGGGAAGACCGCATGCGAGCTGGCTCCTCCCGATGAAGTGGAGAACGCGGCTAGAGTGCTCAAACCGCTCCTGGAGCACCCGGGACCGTTTGTGGCCATCGAAGTTGTGGGACAGCATCGAAACGGCCAGCACATGCTGCTCGAGGTGAGCGGCATTCCTCTTCTGGCCACGGACGGAGCTCTGATCGGCTACCGCGGCGTGGCCAGCAATATCACCGAGCGCGAATCGAACAAGCGCGAACGGCAGCGGCTGGCCACGGCCATCGAGTGTGCGGAGGACGTCCTCATCATTACCGATCGCGATGGAAGGATCGAGTACGCCAATCCGGCGTTCGTTACCGTGACCGGATACAGCCGCGAAGCGGCGCGAGGCTTCACGCCACGCGACATCCTGGACAGCGGTGACCATTCGCAGGATTACTACGACGATATGCGGTCACACCTTCTGGGCGGCAATACCTGGGTTGGCCACTTCGTCAATGTCAGACGCGACGGTGGTTTCTATCATGCCGACGTGACGATCTCGCCCATCTTCGATGATGAGGGGGCGATCAACGGATTCGTGGCAGTGCAGCGCGACGTGACCGAGAAGCTCGAACTGATCCAGCGCCTGAACAAGGCCGTGGAGATGGAACGGTTCGGGAATCTGGTCAGCGGCGTGGCGCACGAAGTACGCAATCCACTGAATGCCATTCAGGCCGCCGCGGCGGCGTTGGAGCTCGATTACGGAGGCGATCCGGAGGCCAGAGAGCTCTTCGACGTGGTGCGGTCACAGGTCGATCGGCTTGCACAGTTGATGCGCGATCTTCTTACCGTCGGAAAGCCGATCGATCAGCGATGGCTGCAGCGAAGACGGGCCACGGAGGTCGTTTCCGAAGCGGTGCACCTCTGGCGCGGAGGCCACCCCGAACTGAACCACGCTGCAGTGCACTTTCATCACCAGAGCGATGCCGAGGTACTCGTCGACGCGATGCGCATGCACCAGGTCATCGTCAATCTGCTCGACAACGCCCTGCAACACGGCGGCGGCGACGCGGAGATCGTGATCAGCGTTGTCGATACCGGAAACGAATGCCGCATCTCGGTCAGCGATTCGGGTCGAGGGATCGACGCCGCGGACTTCGAGCGGGTTTTCGAGCCATTCTTCACGACCCGTCGCGGCGGCACGGGTCTCGGCCTGGCGATCGTGAAGAGCATCGTGCAGAGGCACGGCGGCCGCGTCGGGCCCCGCAGCAACTACCCGGAGCCGGGCTGCACCTTCGAGATCGTGCTGCCGGCGGAACGAAGTGTGGAAAAAATGCAGGAGGCCTGCGCGTGACTCCGAAGCTGATGATCGTCGATGACGAGCCGGCCTTCCGGCTGCCGATGTCACGATATCTCACCAGGAACGGCTTTTCTGTGTGCGACGCTGGAACGCTCCGCGCGGCCCGAGCAACGCTCGCCGCCGAACATTGCCATGGAATGCTTCTGGATCTCCATTTGCCGGATGGAAACGGTCTGGACTGGATCGAGGAGGTTCGCCAGACGCACCCTGATCTCGCTCTTGTCGTGATCACCGGCAGCGGCGATATCCCATTGGCCGTGGAGGCGATGCGTCGTGGCGCCGATCACTTTGTCGCCAAACCGATCGAGCCCGCGGAGGTGGCAGCGTTCCTCCGGCGGACGCTCGAGATGGGTGCGCGGCGGCCACGGGAAACGCGGCGCAGCTCCGCTGACGCCATTCCGTTCTTCGGTTCCAGTACGGCCGCGCATGAGATGCGTCAACTTGCCGAGGTGGCGGCATCGAGCGATTCGGTCGTGCTTATCACCGGCGAGACCGGCTCGGGAAAGGGAGTATTGGCGCGCTGGATTCACGAGCAGAGTGCGCGGCGCGCAAAGCGGCTGGTGGAAGTGAACTGCTCCAGTCTGCGCGGAGAACTGCTGGCGAATGAGATGTTCGGCCACGCCCGCGGCGCATTCACTTCGGCCGGCGACGCCCAGTCCGGTCTGCTCGACGCGGCGGACGGCGGTACGCTCTTTCTCGACGAGATCGGCGACATGGACCTCTCCATTCAGGCGCAGTTGCTCAAGACGATCGAGGAGAAGCGATACCGCAGACTGGGTGACGTAACGAACCGGCGCAGCGACTTCCGCCTCCTCTGCGCGACGAATCACTCGCTGCGCGACGCCGTGGCGGCGGGGCGATTCCGGAGCGACCTCTTTTACCGCATCAATGTGTTGCCCATCCGCGTACCGCCGCTGCGCGAGCACATCGGAGACATTCGCGGGCTCGTGCAGCATCTCGCGGCCGTTCCGATCGAGCCCGCGGCGCTCGCTCTCTTGGAGCATCACCGCTGGCCGGGCAATATTCGGGAGTTGCGCAACGTCCTCGAGCGCGCGGCGCTTCTCGCGCGCGGTGAGCCGATCGCACCGCGGCATCTTGATCTCGACAGCCATCCAACTTCGTCTCGCGCAACCGCGATCGACGTTCTGGCCGTGCTGCATCGCAACGGCGACGACAAGGAGTGTACGGCGCGCGAATTGGGTATCTCCCGAGCTACCCTTTATCGCCGTTTGAAGGATCTGCAGCGCCCCTCCGCTGCCGCCGTCTCATCGTCGTCTCAGTGAGACGAGCCTTTCAGGCCGCAGTCTCACAGCACCCCGCCCGAGCGTGAGAATCGCGACATCCGCAAGAACGCCAGATCCTGGCTAAGCCTCGCCTTTTCAATAGGTTCATCGCTAAGGCATGGTTGGCCCTCCGGTTGCTGTAGTGGTCATCGGTCCGAAGCTCAGGAGGTTTCTTGAATCACCGAATTCTCATCGTCGATGACGAACGCGACACGCTCACCGCCTTCTCGCGCCTGCTGCGGCGGCTGGTGGACTGCACGGTCGATGTGACCGACACGCTGCCCGGAGCGACACAGGCAATCGACGACGGCGACTACGACGTGATCGTCACGGATCTGCGCCTGACCGTGGCCACCGGCGAAGAGGGGCTGGATCTGCTGCGGAGGGCAAAACAGAAGACCAGCGCGGCAGCAGTCATCATCGTGACCGGCTACGGTTGCCCGGCCGTCATGACGAAAGCGTACGAGCTTGGTGCGGCCTACTACTTCGAGAAGCCGGTGCAGCCGGCGCGGCTCATCCAGGCGGTGGAGGAATTGTGCCGGTAGCGCTCCCGCAGGGCACGCCGGACCGCGCCGTTGCCGATCTGCTGCGGCGCGGCTTTCACTCGGTCGTTTTTCAACCGATCCGGCGCCTCGACGATGACTCGATCTTCGGCTTCGAAGCGCTGATGCGCGGCCCGGCGGGCACCGCGATCGCAGAGCCCGGCCGGATCTTCTGCGGTTCGACGATCAATTGGAAGCTTCTCCATCAGCTCGACGTAGCCTGTTTCTTATCCGCGGTGCGGCTGGGACGACTGATCGGGTTGCCGCAGACGCTCTTCATCAACATGCATGGCGAGACGTTGCTGCGCTACGCGAACGGCGCCGACGAAGTGCGCCGGCTGCTCGACCTGCTTGGCATCGCGCCGTCGCGGGTCGTGATCGAGCTCTCCGAGATGACCGATCGTGCTCACGTGCGAGCCATCGGCCGCAGTCTTCGTCCGATGCGCGACATCGGCATGCAGCTGGCGCTGGACGATGTCGGCGCACGGTACGCGTGGCTGCACCACCTGCTCAGGCTCGAGCCCGACTTCCTCAAGCTCGACCGCAGCTTCGTGAGCGGCGCGGCCCGCTCGGAACGCCGCCGCGAGATGATCGTGGCCATGGTGGCATTTGCGCGGAGCAGCGGCGCCGAGATGATCGCTGAAGGAATCGAAACGGAGAACGAGTACGAGGTTTTGCGCGACGCTGGCATTGCTCTCGGCCAGGGTTATTTCCTCGGTCGCCCTCTCGCAGCCCAGGAGTGGTTCGCAGTGGACTCCGCGAAGCCCGATCAGGCGTGCGTCGCGGGATTGATGGAATGAGGATGGCCATGAAACTACAGAAGATTCTGATCGTTGAGGACTCCGAGCTGCTTCACCGGATGTACGAAGTCGTATTTCGCCAGCATCGGTTCAAGCAAGGCGTCCTGTTGCACGCGATGAACGGGAAGGAAGCGCTCGACCGTCTGGCGCAGCATTCTGACGTCGATCTCATCGTGCTCGATATCAACATGCCCGTCATGAGTGGACTGCAGTTCCTGCAGTTCTGCCAGAGCGAGCGGGTGTTCCGCGAGATTCCGGTGATCGTGGTCAGCACGGAATCGAAGAAGGATGACACGCTGCGCGCGCTCCAGGCCGGGGCCCGGGGTTACGTCACGAAGCCGTTCCGGCCGCACGACCTTCACGCGCTGATCGACCGCATCTTCGGATTCTCCGACCGGCCCACGGCGCGGCCCGCCGTGGCCGTTGCTCAGGAGTCATGACATGGCCGAGGTGTTTGACGGCTTCGTAACGGATTTCGTCATCGAGGCGCGGGAGCGCTGCGACCGGCTCGAAGAGTTGCTCCTTTCCGCGCTTGATGGCCACCCCTCGGGCCGCAATCAGTTGCTGGAAGACGCGCGGCGCGAACTGCACACGCTGAAGGGAAACGCCGGCATGGTCGGGCTTCGCGATCTGCAGACGGCCGCGCACGCGCTCGAAGACAAGGTCAACGATCTCGACGTCGAAGGGCCTGGGCTGCACTCTCTGCTCCACGAGCTCGACGACTATCGTACGTTGCTGGACGCCTGCATCACCTCCGCCGCCGAGGCCACGCCGGAACGGGCCGCGCACTCGCTCCGGTCGGTACGGGTGCCCTTCAGCGCGCTCGACGAACTCGTTGACCTTCTCGCCGAGATGGTGGTGTTTCGCAACCGGCTCGACGATGCCATCACGCGGGGCTCGCGGAACGGAGGCGACGAATCGTGGCGCGACGTCACGGATGCGCACGACGCGCTCGCAAAGACGCTCGCCCTTCTGCAGGACCACATCATGGCCATGCGCATGGTTCCTCTAGGCATGCTCTTCAGCCAGCTCCGGCGCATCGTGCACGACGAAGCGGCGGCAGCGGGGAAGGAAGCGCGCCTCGTCGTCTCCGGCGGCGACACGCCGATGGACAAGGCACTGCTGGAGTCGGCCAGCGAGTCGCTCGGTCATCTCGTTCGCAATGCCGTGACGCACGGCATCGAGAAGCCCGCGGTGCGCGGCGCGGCCGGCAAACGGCGCGAGGGAACGGTGCACATCTCGGCCACCACGCAGTCGGAAGAGGTGTGGATCGAGGTCGTCGACGACGGCGGAGGCATCGATTCGCAGCAGGTCATCCGCGCCGCGCAGGACAAGGGTCTGAGTCTGCAGGACCTTCACGAGCCTCTGCGCGTTCTCTTCAACTCCGGTTTCTCCACGAAAAGCGATTCCGACATCAGCGCCGGGCGAGGCATGGGACTCTCCGCGGCGCTGGAGGCCGTGCGGCGCGCCGGCGGCGACATCGACATCGAATCGGAGATCGGCCGCGGTACGCGCTTCCGCATCCGGATCCCTCTCACACTTTCCATCACGCGGGCCATGCTCGTTCGCGTCGACGCCGACGAATACGCGGTGCCGCTCAGCGCGATCATCGAGAGCATCCGCATCGGCGCAGGCGACGTGCACATCGTGAACGATGCGGCTGTACTGAATTGGCGCGGCCGCATCGTTCCCCTTCTGGATCTCGGGCTGGTGATGGCATCGGCCGGCGCGCTGCACCCGCGGCGCTACGTCGTGATCATCGATGCCGACGGCAGGACGCGGGGCCTGCTCGTCGATGAGCTGATCGGCATGCGCGAGATCGTGGTGAAAGGGTTGGGCGACATCGGTGCGCCGCCGCCTGGAATCTCCGGGGCCACGATCCTCGGCGACGGACGCGTGCTGCTCATCGCCGATCCGAAATCGCTGGTGGGGCTCAGCCCGCTGCTGCACACACAAACCATCGCAACCACAGGAGCCGACCGATGACGACGCAAACCGAACTGCCGCCCGCAGGACTGGCCGAAGATGTACTTCCTTACACTCCCGTCGACGGACGTCAAGCCCTGTACGCCTTTGCGGACTCCGTCTCCGCCGAGCCTCAGGTCGCCCAGAAGCCGACGCGTCTCGAAATGTGGGTCACGTTC
The DNA here is from genome assembly GCA_035576505.1 of Thermoanaerobaculia bacterium. GTDB lineage: Bacteria > Acidobacteriota > Thermoanaerobaculia > Gp7-AA8 > Gp7-AA8 > JADGNZ01. The sequence goes on from DATLWH010000650.1 coordinate 8,748, forward strand.
GAGCTGGCGGGCGAGATCTATGCGCTTCCCGTCTCACATGTGATGGAGATCCTGCGTGTGGCCGGAATCACGCGCGTCCCTCAAGCGCCACGAGTGATTCGCGGCGTCACGAACATGCGCGGAAAGGTTCTCCCGATCGTCGATCTGCGCGTACGCCTCGGCGTGAACGCCGCCGAGATCACGTCGCACAGCCGCATCCTCGTCGTTTCCAGCCGAGGGCGGCTTCTCGGCCTACTGGTCGATTCCGTTCTGCAGGTCGAGCGCATCGATCTGCTGTCCGTGCAGCCGCCGCCGCCGGATGTCATGACCGCTCAATCCGATTACCTCATCGGCGTCTGCCAACTCGGCCCGCGCCTCGTCGTCCTTCTCGACGTCGGGCTCGTGCTCGTCCTCACCACCACATCCGAAGGAGAGTAGCCATGCAATGGTTCTTTGACAGGAAGATCAGCACGAAGCTCATTTCAACGTTTTTGCTCATGGCGGCGCTGGTGGCTACCATCGGCGTTCTCGGCATCCAGAACATGCAGACGCTCGATCAGGAGATGTCCGCGATCTTTCGCGACCATCTCGAGCCGCTCCAGGCAGTGGCCGGGAGCGCAGCCGCCTATCAGCACTCACGCATGGCGCGAATGGAGATGGGTCTGTCAGCCGGCGATCCGATCGCGTACGCGGAATTCGACCGCAAGGTCGCGGACGATTTCCGTGCCGTCGACGAAGGGATCGCCGCGTTCCGCAAAGGCGCCACCGATACCGCCGAAGAGGCGATGTTGCACGATCTGGAATCAGACCTCGCCAGCGCGAAGAGCAACTACGCTCAGGTGCAGCAGATCCTGGGAAATACCGCGCTCGACGCCGAGGCGCGGAAGCAGGGAGTCTTCCGCGTGGAGATGGAGCCGGCCGTGCGGCAAGCGGCGACGCGCCTCCGCGAGATGTTCAAGAAGCTGATGGAAAAGCAGCAAACCGATGCCGGTATCGCGAAGACCGAGGCCACGCGGCTTTACGAATCGCAGAAGCGGATCTTCGTCATCATCGTCTTCGCCGGCATCATCCTGGCCTTCGTCTGCGGTTTCGGTGTGGCGGGGATGATTACGCGGCCGCTGAAAGCATTCAGCGCGGCCCTCGATCAGGTGGCGCTGGGAGATTTGAAGAGTCCTCAGCTGGACGTGAAGCGCGGCGACGAGATCGGCGAGCTCTCCCGAACTCTCATCACGACGATTGAGGCGCAGCGCAAGGTGATCGGCGAGATCAGGGAATCGTCGTCGCAGGTTGCGAGCTCAGCGGATGAGATTTCCGCATCGGCCGTGCAGATCACGAAGGGCGCCGAGAACCAGTCGTCGTCGACGGACGAGACTTCCTCGACGATGGTGGAGATGGCCACGCAGATCGACAACGTCGCCCGCTCAGCGCAGAGCCTGGCCGCGAACGTCGACGAGACCTCGTCGTCCATTCAGGAGATGGGCGCATCGATCGAGCAGATGTCGAAGAACGCCGAGTCGCTGCTCGGATCGGTCGAGGAGACGAGCTCCACGATCGAGCAGATGACCGCCTCGATCCGCTCCGTCGCCAACAAAGTGAAGATCGTCGATGATGCCTCGCGCGATGCGGCCTCGGTGGCGGAGAAAGGCGGCGGCGAGCTGTCGAGCGTGATCAACGGCATCGGCACGAGCAGCCGGGACATCGGCAAGATTGTGAAGATCATCGAGGAGATCGCCGATCAGACGAACCTCCTCGCCCTCAACGCCGCGATCGAAGCGGCGCGCGCCGGCGACGCCGGGAAAGGCTTCGCGGTCGTGGCCGAGGAAGTGAAACGGCTGGCCGAGCGCTCCATGAATTCGACCCGTGAGATCTCCGCGGTCGTCGAGCGCGTGCAGAAGGACGTGGGGCAGGCTGTGGTGATCTCCAGCGGGGTGCTGAAGCAGATCGTCGAATCGGTGGCCAAGAGCTCCTCGCTCGTCGGCGAGGTCTACGTGGCCGCGCAGGAGCAGAGCAACGGCGCGTCTCAGATCCTGAAGACCGCCACGAACATGCAGAACATCACGCGGCAGCTCACGACGGCGGCCAAGGAGCAGGCCGACGGTGCGCGGCAGATCATGAAGTCGGTCGACGTCATGAACCGGATGACGCAGCAGGTCGCCAACGCCACCACGGAGCAGAAGAACGGGGGCGACATGGTCGTGAAGGCGGTCGATCAGATCGCGCGCGTATCGCAGCAGAACGTCGCCGCCACGGACCAGCTGTCGAAAGCGACGATCGGTCTGGCACGCGAGGCCGAGCGCATGCGCACTCTCGCGCAGGCCTTCGCCATCTGAGGCTTGCCATGTCAGTCACTACCACAGGGGCCGAAAGGCTCGAAAACTCGAAGCGGCGCGAGCTCCTCGTGACGATGATCCGCACGGGCAGCGGCGAGCTGCGCGAGCGCGCTCTGCGCATCGGAGCGGAGGCACTGCCCGAGAGCATGTTGATCGATCTTCTTCGCGAAGACGCGGACGACGTCGCGCGCAACGCCGGTCTGGAAATGCTGAAGCTGCGTGGCCGTCGCTCGTTCGCCGGGGCCGTCGACCTTCTCGATGACAGCGACGGCGACGTGGTACTGCAGGCGGTGCTGCTGCTCGACGCCATCGGCGATCCGCGGGCATGGCCGCTTCTGCGGCCGCTGCTGCGCGGGTCGGACGAGAACGTCGTTCAGGCCGTGATCACCGCGGCGGGACGCCTCGGCAGCCGCTCCGCGGCAGGCGACCTCCTTCCATTCCTCGGCGCCGATAGCTGGCTGCAGATGGCAGCGCTCACGGCGCTCGGGCAGTTGCGATCGCACGAAGCCGTGGGTCCGATCGCCGCGCTCCTCGACGATCCTTTCCTCGGTGACGTCGCCGCGGAGTCGTTGGCCCGCATCGGCGGAACGGAGGCCGCTTGCGCTCTCGCCGAGCGGTGGACCGCGGCCGAGAGCTCGCTCGATGCAGCGCAGTGGCTGCCGTTGCTCGCTCAGGCGCTGGTCGAAAGCGAGGAGCCGCTGCGTACGCCGCAGTTGCGCCGCATGCTCACCCATTACATGGAATCGGGCGATCACGCCATCACCCTTGCCGCGGCGCAAGCGGTACTGTCGCTCGGCCCCGGCGACGAAGATGGACGCGCACTCGACATCCTGATGAGGAGCGTGGACCGCAATGATCCCCTTCCGCCATGCCTGGTGCGCCGGAGCGACCTGGCTGAATGGCTTCTGGCCGGCGGCCGAACGGAGCGGGAGTGGGGCTATGAGCTCTACCGGCGAAACGCGAATGCCGTACCCGAGGCAGTGGCGCGGCAGATCATCGTCGAGAACCCTCCGTTCGATCCTGAACGGCTTGCCGCGATCGTGGCACGCATCGACGACACGGCGACGCTCGTGGCCCTCCACGCCGGCGTGGAACTCTCGCGCGAGATCGTCGCGCCGTTGCTGCGCAAGCGCAGCGCCGAAGCGCAGGCCTTGATCAATGCCATGCCCGATCTCGATCGAGCGCCGCGGTTTCTGCTGATGGACGCGGCAGGGTTTCCGCCGGACGAAGTCGCTTCGGGCATCGCCGGGCTCCCGCTCGAAGAGCGCGTCAGCGTCGTCGGCCAGTTGAGTGGCCGTTCCGTCATCGCCAGTCTGCCGTGGCTGCAATGGATCGAAGAGGACCGCTTGACGTTCTCGCAACTGCTTGGCGAAGTCGTGGCCCGGCGGCGCGTGCGCGCGCTCATGCCACTGGTACGCCGCGAGATCGCGCACGATCCGCTGCCGTCCCTCGTGGCCTGCGCCGGGACGATGCGCGATCGCGCCAGCCTGCCGCTGATCATCGAGGCGCTCTCGCGCTGTGCGCCGTCCGCCCGCGCCGATGCCTTCGAGAGCATTGGAGCGATCGGAGGGGAGAACGCGCGCAAGCTCCTGCATGCATTCGCCACATGCGGCGATGGCGCGGACGAGCGCCTGGCCGTGCGCGCCATCGCCAGGCACGCCAGGCCCGCCGATTGCGTGCTGATGCGTTCTCTCGCCAAGAGCTCCGATTGGGCGGTGCGCTATCACGCCGGCGAGGCGCTGGCAAAGTTTCCGCGGTTGGAGAATCTCGCTGCACTGATGACGCTCGCGGCGGATGTTACGCCTCTCGTTGCGCAGAGCGCGCGGGGCTGGCTCAACGCCCTGGGGAGCGCGGTGTGAGGCCAGCCACATCAACCAT
>DATLWH010000651.1:0-3124 GCA_035576505.1 Thermoanaerobaculia bacterium
GGTCGCGTGGAAGAGTATGGGACGAGGATCACGATCGCTGACTTGGCCCACGGAAAGCGCGCGGCAGGATCGCGGCGAACGCCGGCGCTCCTGGAGAGGTAGCGCATCGAGGCCTCGTGGCCATGCTCGATCCAGTCATCAAACAGCGCGTTGTGCGCGATCGTGAGATCGCTGGCGCCGATGCGCACCACCCCCTCGGCACGCGCCACACGTTCGACGGAGAGCCAGACCTCCGACAATCTCGTAGACAATCGATTGGTCATGGCAGCCGGTCGAGGATCGGGCCGAGCCACTCCTCGGGCACCTTGATCGTTCCCAGCGTCTTTTTCGACTTCACGTTGCCGTGGTCGTCCGAGCCGCCGGTCAGCATCTTGCCGCGAAAGCGGGCGATGTTCGTGTACGCCTCGCGCGCGGCTTCGTCGACGTCGGGATGGAGCACTTCCACGCCGTCGATGCCGGCATCGAGCAGTTGCGGGATGATGCGTTCGTGATCGGGGTAGAGCGTCGGATGCGCGATCGACGTCACCCCGCCGGTGGCATGCATCAACGTCACCGCCTCATCGATGGCGAAGCGGTCCTTCTCGACGTATCCGGGCTTGCCGGGACGAAGGAGCTTGTCGAAGGCGTCGGCCACCGACGTGACATAGCCGCCCTCCACGAGCGCGCGTGCAACATGCGGCCGCCCCACCGCACCACCGGCCGCAAGCTGCTCGACCCGCTCGGAGGTGATGTTGTAGCCGAGGGCCCGCAATCGCTCCACGATGCGCCGTCCGCGCGTCTGGCGAGCATCGCGAAAGCGCCGCAGCCTCGTCTCGATCCGCTCGTCGAGAGCGTCGAAGGCATAAGCCAGGATGTGGACGTCGACCCCTTCGTAGGCGCACGACAGCTCCGTTGCCGGGATGAGCGTGACGCCGCGCTCGTCCGCGTACGGCTTGATCTCAAAGTACGCGGCCAGGTTGTCATGATCGCTGATGGCCAGGATCTCGATGCCATGTTCCAGCGCCACGTCGACCACCTCGGCCGGCGAGCGCGTCCCGTCGGAGTGATACGTGTGGGTGTGGAGATCGGCGTAACGCACGGGGGAAGCGTAACACTGCGGTTTCGGGGTCGCGTGGTTGCGCGGTCACGCGGTGTGTCCGGCCACTGTCATCTCAGAGGCTGTGAAAAAATCTCGATTGCCAACAGACAGATTGTCATCCTGAGCCTGCCGCAGCCGCTGAGCGAGCGAAGTGCGGCGCAGGACGGCGAAGGATCTCCAGTTGCGCTGCTTGGGGCAGGAGCGAAACTGCGGTTTTGTGAGGAAGATCAACGCCAAACCCCATCTGCGCTTCTGCCCCAGGCGCTGCCACTGGAGATCCTTCGCCGTCCTCCGCCGCACTCGTTCGCTTCGCTCACTCAGCGGCTCCGGCAGGCTCAGGATGACAGGTTGCTTAGTGAGCGGTTTTTTTCACAACCTTTGACAGAACAACGCTTACGCCGTCGGTGCTTCAGGAATGCTGAGCCCCTCGACCACCTCATCGCATCGTGCGCAGAGCCCGCCCTCTTCCGCCACTTCCTCGCGATACTGCCAGCAGCGTCCGCACTTCTTCCCGCGCGCCGGCGCCATGGTGATGCCGATCGGGCCGATGCCTTCGACTTCAATGGCCGTGCCCGCGGCGGCCGGAAGGAAGTCGACGTGCGACACGATGAACAGCTTGGCCAGATCGACGTCGAGACTGCCGGTGATCGCTTCGCGGGTGACTCCGTGAAGCTGCACGTCGGCTTCCAGTGATTGACCAATCGTGGCCGCGTTACGCGCCACTTCGAGCACTTTCGAGACCGCCTCCCGAACGCGGAAGATCCGCTCCCACGCAGCGCTGTCGACGGCCGGAGCCTTGATGGCCGGAAAATCGGTCAGATGAACCGACTGCTCCTTCGCCCCGGGCATGGCCTCATAGAGTTCCTCGGCGGTGAAGCTGAGGATCGGCGCCAGGTAGCTGACCATCCCGCGCAGGATCTCGTACATCGCCGTCTGCGCGGACCTGCGGCTCGGTGAGGCCGGCCCGTCGCAGTACAGCGTGTCTTTCGAGAAGTCGAGATAGAGCGACGACAGCACGACCGTGCAGAGATCGAGCACTCGGTGGTAGACGACGTGAAACTCGTACGCAGCATATGCATTGAGACACCGATCGAAGACTTCCGCGGCACGCGCCAGCACCCACTTGTCGACATCGAGGAGCTCTTCGTGCGGCACGGCGTCGCGATCCGGCTCGAAGCCGTTCAGGTTCGACAGCAGGTAGCGCGCCGTGTTGCGGATTTTTTTGTAGGCCTCGGCGCTGCGGCCCATGATCTGCGGCCCGATGGTCATGTCGTTCTGGTAATCGATCATGGCCACCCAGAGGCGGATGACGTCGGCGCCATGCTGCTTGAGCACGTCCTGTGGCGAGAGGGCGTTGCCGCGCGACTTCGACATCTTGTCGCCCTCCTCGTTGATGAGGAAGCCGCAGGTGATGACCTCACGATACGGCGAGCCGCCCTCGATACCGGTGCCGATGAGGAGCGATGACTGGAAAAAGCCCCGATGCTGATCATGCCCTTCGATGTAGACGTCGCACGGCCACGTCAGCTCCGGGCGCGCCTTGAGCACGGCGATGTTGGAGCAGCCGGAGTCGAACCAGACGTCGAGGATGTCCAGCTCCTTGCGGAAGGCGGTCGCGCTGCACTTCGCGCAGGCGTAGCCGGCTGGCAGGAAGTCGGTGGCCGGCCGGTCGTACCAGGCGTCGGCGCCTTCGGCGAGAAACAGCTCCTTCACGCGCTCGAACAGCTCCGGCGAGGTGACCGGCTCGCCGCATCGCTCACAGTACAGGACCGTGATGGGAACGCCCCACGTCCGCTGGCGCGAGATGCACCAGTCGGGCCGGTTCTCGACCATCCCGGCCAGGCGCTCTTCGCCCCAGGCCGGGAACCACTTCACACCGTGGATCTGCTCGAGGGCGCGCTTGCGGAGCCCTTTGTCATCCATGGAGATGAACCACTGCTCTGTGGCGCGGAAGATGACGGGATGCTTGCAGCGCCAGCAATGCGGATAGGAATGCGTGATCGTCTCGGCGTGGAGCAGCGCTCCGCGCTCGCGAAGGAGCTCGAT
>DATLWH010000652.1:0-2748 GCA_035576505.1 Thermoanaerobaculia bacterium
AAAGTGCGTTAACGTGCTCGAAAGTGCGTTAACGTGCTCGAAAGTGCGTTAACGTGCTCGAAAGTGCGTTAACGTGCTCGAAAGTGCGTTAACGTGCTCGAAAGTGCGTTAACGTGCTCGAAAGTGCGTTAACGCACCGGAATTGGTGGATCGTGGGAGCCCGACCCCGAGAGAAAGCCAATCCTCGATTTGCAAAAGGCCCGCGCTGGTTTGAAATGCATCGCCTGAGAAACGCGCGAACCCCACCACCACTGTCAGAGAGCCATCCGAAAGCAACGCGACCTTTCTGCCGCAAGGATCAATGCCCTGAACTTACACGCCAAGCTTTGCTCCAACCTCCGACACCCGCCCCCTCACCCAGCAAGCACGACCTTCGGCCGCACATCGACCGGACCACCTTCCCGCAGCACGGTCACGACTTCGCCGATGGCGATGAGCTTGTCTTCAGGATTGCCGAGGGCCAGGAGATCGCCGGCGTTCACAGCGACGGACGGCGTCATGATGATGGACTGTCCGCGCATCAATTTCCCCTGCTGCGACCAGTCGATGCGCAGCCTGGGAAGCGGAAGCTCGACGTCGGAGAGCGACTGAAACCAGGGCTGCGAGAGGAGCTGAGAGAGAGGCGCGGTTTCGAGCATCTCCGGTGAAAGCGAGTCGGAGACGTGGAAGTTTCCAATGGCCGTACGGCGCAACTCCTTGAGGTGGGCGGGAACGCCGGCCGCCGCGCCCAGGTCGTGCGCGAGCGAACGGACGTACGTGCCGGCCGACGAGCGCACCCGGAAACGCACCGTCGATCCCGACACGCTGACGATCTCGAATTCGTAGACCGTGATCGATTTCGGCGTCAGCGCCGCCACCTCGCCCTTGCGTGCCAGCTCGTACGCGCGGACGCCTCCGACCTTCTTCGCGGAGAACTGAGGCGGCATCTGCTCGATCGGGCCGATGAACGGCGCCACGAGCGGCGTGAAGTCGATGTGCTCGACGTTGACCTCGGTCGTTTCCCCGGCCGGTACGCCGGCGGCATCGTACGAGTCGGTGGCCCATCCGAACTGGATGATGCCCTCGTACGTTTTCTCCATTCCCATGAGATAGGCCTGGAGCCGTGTCGCTTTGCCGACGCAGAGGACGAGCAGACCCGTGGCCAGCGGATCGAGCGTCCCGGTGTGTCCGACCTTCTTGATCTTCGAGCGCCGCCGGAACTGCTCGACGACGTCGTGCGAGGTGATGCCGGTCTTCTTGTCGACGAGAAGAAGGCCGTCGACTTTCGGTTGTTGCGGTTGCATGGGCGGGGAAGGATAAGGCAAACGCCGATAGAATCCCCATAAATGACGAAACCGCCACGAAGTAAGAAGTATCTCGTGTGGATGGACTGCGAGATGACGGGGCTGGATCCCGAACAGCATGTGCTCCTGGAGATCGCCACGATCATCACCGACTATGACCTGAAGATCGTCGCCCGAGGACCGGTGCTGGCCATTCGCCACAACCAGTCGAAACTCGACAGGATGGATGCCTGGTGCCGGCGCACGCACGGGAAAAGCGGTTTGCTCGACCGCGTGCGGGACGAAGGCGTCAGCGTGGCGGAGGCGGAACGGCAGACCCTCAACTTCATTCGAACGTACTGCTACGTGCGCACCGCGCCGCTATGCGGCAACTCGATCGGGCAGGACAAGCGGTTTCTCGCGAAATACATGCCGAAGCTCGACGCCTTCCTCCACTACCGGATCGTCGATGTCAGCTCGATCAAGCTGCTGGTATCGGAGTGGTACGAAGGAAGGTACAAGTCGCCGCAGAAGCAGGAGGCCCATCGGGCCCTATCGGACATCGAGGAGTCGATCGCGGAGCTGGACTACTACCGGAAGACCGTGTTCGTCAGGTTCTGACCAGAGTCACGATTCTTCGTCGTCGCTCTTCTTCTCTTTGTTGATGCCGGCCAGCAGGTCCTCGATCCGGCCGGCGCGCATGGCGGTCTCATCGAATTTGAAGTCGAGCTCCGGCGTCGAGCGGAGGTGAATCCGCTTGCCGAGCTGCGATCGGATGAAGCCGCGGCGCTGCTGGAGCTCGCGAACCATTTCCTTCGTTTCCTTTTCATCGAGCCCGCTGAGGAATACCCGTGCGAAGTGCATGTCCGGGCTGACCTCGACCCCGGTGATGGAGAGGAGGCCGAGCGAGAGGTCCTTCAGCTCCTGGCGAAAGACCTCGACGAGGGCGTCACGAACCGATTCACCGACGCGGGATGTTCTGCGGGTTTTGCGCATGTGCTTGGGCGAGCATAACAACTCACAGCCCGTCGAACATCCCTTTCTTTCCTGATGGCCTGGACGCCGCTGGCGCGAAGCACATCACGCCACCACGGGTCCGTGACGCCGGAGCTCCCGTACCGCACGGCCTCGCGCGTGAGCGGGAGGGGCGCGGGAACAGAACGCCGCCGCATTGCGTCCTTCCTCCTATGATGGCCCGATTTCAACGTCTCGTCTTGCTCGCCATGAGCGTGTTGATCGGCTGCGCGCGCGCCGACGGATCTCCGGACAACACGACAACGGTTCACGTGCCGCTTCCGCACGGATTCCGACCCCAGACCATCGCCGCCGCTGATTTCAACGGCGACGCCCGGACCGACGTGGCCCTTTGCGGAGCGGGCGAGCAGCTCCTCATCTTCGCCGGTGACGGGCGCGGCGGACTGCGTTCGATACCGCAGGATGCGCGCTGTGGCGCCCATCCGGCCCAGATGATCGCCGCGGACCTCGA
>DATLWH010000653.1:0-8116 GCA_035576505.1 Thermoanaerobaculia bacterium
CCCCACAGCATGTTCATCCGCCGCGCCACCCAGGTCGACGGCGTCAGAGCGATGATGGGCTGCGCCGGCCGGAACTTTGACATCAGCCGCGCGGCGAATCCGGTCTGGGTGAAGACGATGATGAATTTTGCGTCGAGCTGCTGGGCGGCGTAGTTCGCGGCTCCGGCCAGCGCGTCGGTGAACTCGTCGGTCTCCGAAGAGACGCGGAATGGCTCGCGGCCGCCGGCAACCTGAAACTGCCGGTTCTGCTCGGCGGCCATGATGATCCTGGCCATCATCTGGACCGCCTCGACGGGATAGAGGCCCGAGGCCGTCTCGGCGGAGAGCATCACGGCATCCGATCCGTCGAAGATGGCGTTGGCAACGTCCGAGGCCTCCGCGCGCGTAGGGCGCGAATTCGTCGTCATCGATTCGAGCATCTGCGTGGCGGTGATGGCAAACCGGCCCCACACACTGGCTTGATGCAGCACGCGTTTCTGGACGATGGGAACGGCCTCGGGCGGCAGCTCAACGCCGAGGTCGCCGCGGGCAACCATCACGCCGTCGCTGACGTCGAGGATGTCTTCGAGCGCGTCGATGGCCTGCGCCTTCTCGAGCTTGGCCACGATATTGATCTCGTTGCCGCCGAGCGCCTGAAGCAGTGAGCGAAGCTCGACGATGTCGGCCCGCCGCCGGATGAACGAGGCGGCGATGTAGTCGAGCTGATTGTCGACGGCGAACGCGACATCCTCGCGGTCCTTCTCCGTGATGGCCGGGATCGTCAGCTCCGTGTCGGGGAAGTTCATCCCTTTGTTCGAGGAGATCGGTCCGCCATGAATGACCCGCGTCAGAACCTTCGGGCCGTCCACCGCGGCCACGACCAGTTCCACGAGACCGTCGTTGATCAGGATGCGCTGGCCAAGTTGCACTTCACGGGGCAGGGGGGTGAAGGGCGTTGAGACAATCGTTGCATTGCCAACGAGAGGCTCGGTCGTGATCGTGAGCGTCTGCCCGCCTTGAAGCTGAATGACTCCGTCAACTTCGCCGATGCGCAGTTTGGGTCCTTGGATGTCGGCCAGGATGGGGATGTATTTCCCGTGGTCGGTGGCGACGCGGCGGATGATCTCGATGAGACGCACCCTGTCGGCGGGCGTGCCGTGGGAGAAGTTCATCCGGAATACGTCCACGCCCGAAGTCAGCAGGCGCAGGATGACGTCTTCCGATCCGCACGCTGGCCCGAGAGTGGCGATGATTTTGGTTCGGCGCATGAGGTTGGTTGTATCACGGGGGTCGGGAGTCGGGGGTCGGGGGTCGGAGCAAGCAGTAGTCGGGGGTGTGGGCTGCCAATGGATTCGATCCGATCAACCGACTCTAGAATCCTCCGACCCCCCGACTCCCGACCCCCGACTCCCGACCCCCGTGTTTCACGTTAAGTGTCGGATGAGGCCGTTGATGACCAGCACAACGTCGTCCGACTGGTGAGTCAGACGACTGGCCTCCTCTGTCGAGAGGTAATGCAGTTCCTGGGCGACGGTGATTTGCGTCTGCAGTTCGAAGGCGGACGCGCGTGCTCGAATCACGAATTGGCGAAAGTCGCGCTTGGTATCGCGACCGCGGCCCTCAGCAATGTTGGACGGCACGGACAGGGCGGCTCGGCGCATCTGCGCGGTGAGACCAAAGATGTCATGACGTGGAAACGATTGCGTCGCTGCGTAGATATCGGTGGCAAGGCGCATGGCCTTCTTCCATGCGTCCAAGCGCCGGTAGATGCTATCGCTCATTGGGTTATGCGTGGCGCCAACGGAAGAGCAGCAGGTTAGAGCGGAGGTTCAGGCCGCGTGTGGGGAAGGCGAGTGTACCTCGGCCACTGATCAGCAACAACTCGCCAGCTCCGACCCCCGACCCCCGACCCCCGACTCCCGACACTCTCGTCAAAGAAATCGGCACCAGAAGTGTTACCTCTCCCCATTTGACTCCCGGCAAACGACTCCTTAGACTCACTCGTTGGGGAAGAAGGAGGAAGATTCATGCGTCGACTGCGTGCGATAGCGATTGCGTCCGCCATCGTGATCCTCGCTGTCCCTGCGCAATCCGAAGTCCCGCTTCCGGCCTTCCTCCAGGTTCTCGGCAATGTGACGAGCTCGGCCAGGCCCGTCGGCAATGCCCTCGTCATCGCCCTCAACCTGAACAGCCTCGAGGCCATCCAGACGTTCAGCGGGAGCGACGGCTCCTTTTCGCTGCCGCAGCTTCCCGCCGGCGTCTACAAGATCATCGCCATGAAGTACGGCTTCACGCCGGCCATCGAGACGATCGTCCCGACCAAGAAAGAACACCGCGTAAAGTTCAGGCTGGAAACGGAGAAGCAGTCGCACGACACCAATCAACGGATGTGGGAGATCCGCGGCTCGTTGCCTCCGGACATCCTGCGCGACATCGACATGGTCATGACACCGCCGCCGGATCCGATCGGAGTGTCGGCTACGGAGGCGTATGCCGCGCCGCGTTTCAAAGGCGACCTGATGTCGATGACAGGGATGACGTCGTCGGCCACGACGTCAACATCGGGGCCGGCCTTCGCGCAGACCGCGCTTGGTCTGCAGAGCCGCCTCGGCGAGAACTGGCAACTCGGTTTCCGCGGCAATCTGCATCGTGTGGAAGACCCCAATCAGAACGAGACATTCGGGACGCCGGTGGCCGAGGCCAGCACTGCGCAAATCGAGCTCCGCTCGTCGCCGACCGACTCGTACCGCCTCGCTTCCGCAAGGTCGTGGTGGCGCTATCGCGACGATCTTCCTGACGACGCGCACCAGGCCGACATCCGCTCGAACAACTTCGAGTGGCAGCACGGCGACTCGCGCGTGCAGGTCCGTTATCTCGAGCAGCAGAACATCTTCCTGGCGACGCCGGGGTCGGATCTCATCGAAATCGCCGGCGGAACGACCGTCATTCAGACCGCGCGGAATGACGTCGGCGTCTCGCTGCGGGTCACGCAGGAAAGCATCCGCAACACGCCGGGAACCGTGACCGCGCCGACACTCCGCACTGCCGATCTGACGACCAATGCCAAGTTCGTGGTCGCGCCGGCGTTCACCTTCGACTACGGCATGTCCAGCCGCGTCGGTCTGTACGGCACCGAGTGGGCACCCCGCAGCGGTGCGGAGCTGAAAATCGGGAAAGATACGACGCTCGTCGTCTCCGGCATGTACAAGCTCGTGGATGTCACGCAGCAGAACACGCTGCCGAGCGTTGTGGTCTGGTCCGACGACTCGCATCTCTTGCCGCACTACTCCTACTCGGCCGGCATCGTTTCAGGCGACACGTCTGCTGAGCACTTCAGCGTGATCGGCAGCGTCAGCGCTACGGACACACCGCTGCGCATCGTCTTCACCGACGGTCTCGAGCATTTCTGGGATGGCCTTTACATCGACGCCGGCGACGTCCGCCGCGATATCCGTGTCTCGTTCCGCAAGGAGCTCGGCAGCCGGGTGCTTCTGGATGTCTCCTCGATGGCAGGCACGGCCGCGCCGGCGCATGCGGTGGTAACTCATGGCAGCGAGAAGATCTATCTGGCCGGCGACGTCGAATCGACCTACTCGCCCACGCGTACGACGCTCGCAGTCTCCTACCGGCAGATCCAGCAGCCGCAGCCGGCGGGCGGCGACCCCTACCGCACCCAGCGCGTCGACGTCCGCGTCGCGCAGTCGCTGCATCTTCCACTCGATTTGAAGGTCCTCCTCGGTATCGAGCTGGCTCGCTCCGAGAACTCCCGGATCCTTCTCGATGCGCTCGACGCCGACGGCAGCACGCGAAGGTATATCGGCGGGCTGGCCGTGAATTTTTGAGTTGCTGAAGTTGCTTGGTTGCAGAGTTGCTTGGCTTCGAGCTGGTTCACTGAGCAACCTACAGCTCCAGTAACCCAGCAAACTCACTTCAGTCCCGGCCGGATCTCTTCCACGAGCTTCTCGAACCGCATCGAGATCCCCTTCGTCACGATGATCTGCTTGAGGTAATTGAGCGACGTGATGGCGGCGGGGAGGCCGGAGATGGCGGCGGGGATCGAAGCCAGGCGGCCGGCCAGTTGCATCGTCTTGTCGGCCACGCTGTAGTCCTGGGACATCAGATCAGCACGCGCCTGACCGTTGTAGGCGATCGTCAGGAGGTAGATGTCGGCGATCAGCTCGCGGAAGCGCATCTCGCTTCCCCAGGCGAAGCAGTCCCCTTTGCGGATGTTCTCGAGGAACTCCGTGGTCGTCTCGCCTTTCGAGACCGTGTGGACCTTGGCGACGTGCTTCAGCGTGTGCGCGTCCGATCCTCCGATCATCGAGGCGTGACGCCCGCCCTTCTGCACGCTGTTGACCAGCTGCGCCACCATCTTGTTGTGGAACGATGCCATCGCGCCGTTCAGGGCCTCGAAGATGTCGAACATCTCCAGCAGCTCGGCGATGTAGCGCGCGGCCACGTTCTTCATCCGATAGTTCTGAAAGAGGTGGTTGACTCCGAAGATCAGCTTCTGCGACTTCATATACGGAATGAGCTCGCGGATGTCGCGCCGAAGACGCTGGATCTCGCGATGCTGCGCCTCGGTCAGGCCCCATACGCCGACATGGATGCGTTGGTTGGTCTCCGGGAAGTAGGTCTCGACCTCTTCGCCGATGAAGAAATCGGTCATATCCGGGTACTTGTTCAGCAGATAGAGTGCGCCGTCGATCGAGTCGTGATCGGTGAGGGTGACGTACGACATGCCACGCTCTTTGGCGATGCGGTAAACATCCTCGGGCGCGTTGTAGCAGTCGCGCGTGTTGGCTCGCCGAAAGTACTTGAAGACCGAAAAACGGCTATGGCAGTGCAGATCGGCCCGCTTCACCTGGGGATCGGCGAGGATCTGCGCAGTAGCCGTATCGCTCATCGAGTTTGCAGTAGTCTTAGAGATGATGGCTCAACCTGTCGGCATTTTCCCTACAATTCGCATGCCGCCGAGAAAGAGAACGCAAGTGTAGCCCACAGTCACCCGAGTCTCTCACACACTTCCCGCTCCGTCGCACCTGGCAAATGGCCCACGCAAATCGCAAAGTACCAACGAACACCGGCGCCTCCGAATGGATGGAGGAGGAGATCCCGAAGAGCCTCCCCATCATTCCGCTGGTGTCTTCCGTTCTCTTTCCGAACGGCGTGCTCTCGCTGCAGGTTGGCATCGACCGCAATGTGAGGCTGCTGAAGAGTCTCGGCGACGATCAGAACCTCATCGCCGCGTTCTGCCAGAAGAGCGGCGACAAAGAGAATCCACGCGCCGAGGACCTGTCCCAGATCGGCGTGCTCGCGGCCATCGTGCAGCGGCTGCCGCTCTCCTCGGACCGCTACCAGGTCTTTCTGCAGGGCCGCCAGCGGGTGGAGCTCGTGCAGATGCTCCAGAGCGAACCGTACTTCGAAGGAATGCTGCGCGAAATTGCGCCGCGCCCGATCGCGAAGAGCGTCAAAACCGACAACCTGATGAACAGGGCCATGTCGCTCTTCGAAAAGCTGGTGGAGAGCGACGCCAAGTACTCCAACGAGCTTCTCAACATTCTGCGCATGAACATGAGCGAAGGGCCGGATACGTTCGCGGACCTGCTCTCCTCATTCGTGAACTTCCCGCTCGAGGAAAAACAGCTCCTCCTCGAGACCGTGAACCCGATCGAACGATTGGAACTGCTCGTCGATTGGATTCAGCGCGACCTCGGCAAGGCGACGTTCGACAAGGAGCTGCAACGGCAGATTCAGACCTCGATCGACCGCCGCGATCGTGAGACGTATCTCCGCGAGCAACTGCGCGTCATCCAGGATGAGTTGGGTGACACGAACGCCTCGGATCGCGAAGCGGATACCTATCGAAGCCGCGTCGAGGCCCTTCCGCTGGCCGAGGAACACAAACAGACCCTGCGCCGCGAAGTGAACCGGCTGGCACAGCTCTCGCCGTCATCGAGCGATTACGCCGTCATCAGGGGCCACCTCGATACGGTTTTCCAGGTTCCGTGGGCGGAGAAGACAGAGGACAGGCTCGACCTGGTCCGTGCCGAGGAGATCCTCGACGCACGGCACCATGGACTGGAGAAAGTGAAAGAGCGCGTGCTGGAGTTCCTGGCCGTGCTCAAACTGAAGGGCGACCTCAAGGGCCCGATCCTCTGCTTCGTCGGACCGCCCGGCGTCGGCAAGACTTCGCTAGGTGCGGCCATCGCCGATGCCCTCGGGCGCAAGTTCGTCCGGATGGCTGTCGGCGGTGTGACGGACGAGTCGGAGATCCGCGGGCATCGCAAGACGTACATCGGCGCAATGCCGGGGAAGCTGATCCAGAGCTATATCCAGGTCGGCGTGAACAACCCGTTGATCATGATCGACGAGATCGACAAGATCGGAAAGGATTACCGCGGCGATCCCGCCTCGGCGCTCCTGGAGGTGCTCGATACGAAGCAGAACAGCGCCTTCGTCGACCGCTATCTCGAGATTCCCTACGATCTCTCGCACACCCTCTTCATCAGCACGGCCAATATGCTCGACACCATTCCGAGCCCGTTGCGCGACCGGATGGAGGTCATTCGTCTCTCCGGCTACACCGAGACGGAGAAGCTCGCCATCGCCAAGAAGCACCTCATCCCCGAGCTCCTCGAGAACCACGGACTCCTTGCCGGACAGGTAACCGTCAACGACGACGCCGTGCTGATGGTCATCCGCGACTACACCGGCGAAGCCGGCGTCCGTAACCTCGAGCGGAAGCTGGCCACGATTCTGCGCAAGATCGCCCGCAAAGTCGCCAGCGGGTCGGAGGCGGTTCATTACACGGTGGAGAGCGCCGATCTCGAGCCGTATCTCGGCCTGCCGTCTTACGAGCACGAGTTCGCGGAACGGCATCCCGAGGTCGGGGTGACCACGGGGCTTGCCTGGACGCAGTTCGGCGGCGAGATCATGTTCATCGAGGCCACCCGGATGGCGGGCAGCGGACGGACGACGGTCACCGGCCAGCTCGGCGACGTGATGCGCGAATCGGTGACCGCCGCCTACTCATACGTTCGCTCAAAGGCGAAAGATCTCGACATCGAGGATCGAAAGTTCACGGAGAACGATATCCACATCCATTTCCCGGCCGGAGCGATCCCGAAGGATGGTCCCTCGGCCGGCGTGGCCATCGCCACGTGCATCGCCTCGGTGATGGGAGACCGGCCGGTCCGGCATGACGTGGCCATGACCGGCGAGATCACGCTTCGCGGTAAAGTGCTCTCCGTCGGCGGCATCAAAGAGAAGGTGATGGCCGCGCAACGGGCCAACATCAAGACCGTGGTGCTGCCGGAGGGTAATCGCAAAGACCTCACCGAGGTTCCCGACGAAGTGAAGAAAGGGCTGCACTTCATCTTCGCCGAGCGCGTCGAAAACGTCTGGAAAGAGACACTGATCCCGCTGGTTGTGGCCCGTCCCGACTCCCGCAAGTATGACGAGGCGGAGTACAAGGCCGAGCATCAGAAAAGCGAGCGGCCCGAACAGCGATGAAAGCGACGATGAAACGCGGCTGCTTGAACCAACTCCTCTTCGCCGCACTCGTCGTTCTGGCCTTCGGGGGGAGTACCTACGTCTGCTTCAATTTCTTCATTCGCGGGCGATCCGTTTCGACGCCGAATCTGGTCGGCAGGACGCTCGCGGATGCAAAGGCCGTCTGCTCCGATCTCGGCGTGAGCCTCATCGTCGACCCGGAACATCGCCGGAACTCCGACAAGATCGCGGCCGGCAACATCGTCTGGCAGAACCGCGCTCCCGGAGCGACGAACCTCGTCAAGCGCGGGACGGACATCCATGTCGAGCTGAGCGCGGGTCCGCTCGTGCTGCAGGTTCCCGACCTCGACACTCAATCGCCACGCACGGCGCTGCTGCGGCTCGGGCAGCAGAACCTCAAGCTCGGGATGCTGGCCTACGTCGATAGCGCCGCGCGACAGGGAATCATGGCCGAGGAGCCGCCGAAGGGGACGGTCGTGGCAGCGCAAACGGCCGTATCGCTTCTCGTCGGCGTGCCCGCTGCACCATTGACCTACGTGATGCCCGATCTCATCGATCACCCGCTCGACACGGTGCGGCCGATCCTGGAGGGGCGTGGCCTGGCCGTTTCGAACGTGAAGTT
>DATLWH010000654.1:0-2079 GCA_035576505.1 Thermoanaerobaculia bacterium
CGAACGAGCTCGATCGTCTCGCGGTAGCTGGCCGGATACACGCGCCACGTTCGACCTTCACCTGCTGATTTGTCCCTCCTGCCGCGCCTATCTGGCCAGCTACCGCGAGACGATCGAGCTCGTTCGCGGCGCGGCCGAGAAAGAGGAGCAGCAGGCGCACGACGCGCCGCCGGAGTTGATCGAGGCGGTGCTCACTTCGAGATCACCGCGTCCGAAATCATGATGATGTTGATGGCCAGGAAGAGCGCGGCGGTGACGAGGAGGGTGATGTTGTCCACCGTCCGCGACTGCGCCACCTTCTCGCGCTCGCACAGGTGCCGCGAGATGAGCGCGGAGAGGGACGCAACGAAGATGTAGAGGGCGATGGAAATGTGGATCTTGTCGACGAGGGTGAAATCATCGGTGCGGCCGAGCACCGATTCCGTCGATCGGAGATTCACCACGGTGGCGAAGAGCGAGCCGACCAGCAGGCCGAGGCGTGCAGAAAAGAGCGTCGGCTGATCGGTCTTGATCCGGTACGACAACAGGGCCAAGAGGACCGCCACGTAGGCACCGATCAGCAGCTTGAAGAAGATGCCGGTCTGCTGCCGCTCTCCGTAAACGACCGCGGTGGCACGCGCCCAGTAGCTCCTCCGCTTGCTGAGCGCGGGATCGCCGTACGTCGTCGCCGCCATGCGCAGGTCTGTGTTGAAGCGGAAATCACCGATCGCCCAACGCGACCCCATCGCTCCCGGCTCGACGCCGGACTGCCCCTCGTCGGCGACGTACACGATCGTGGAGGCGTCATAGAGGCCTTCCTCGAAGCTGATCGCCAGATCGTGCTCATCGAAAGGGTACTCCCGCAGTTCCCAGGCGTGGTTGATCACGGCGCGGAAGAACTTCTGCTCCCACACCTGTCCGTTTCTTTCGAGCGTCAGGGTGGGTTCGCTCTCGACCTTCTTCGCGCCGAGGACGTGGAGCGTATCGAGGGGATGCACGCTGTGGTCGCGGTGGCGTGCCCAGACCCAGAAGGAAGCGGTGAACGAGTTCCCGGACGTATCGAGGTCATAAATCTGCGTGACATAGACGCCGATGGCGATTCGCTCAGGCTCCTTCGCCGGAGCGCCAGGAGATTGGGCGAGCGCCGGGAGCGCCAATGCGAGCGCGAAGAGTACGCCGGCCAACGTGATGCGCGTCATGGTCATCACCGAGGCGGAGCCGGCGCTTCGGCACGGCGGGCGTCGAACGACTGGAGCACCCCCACGAACGCGTCGGCACTGACCGACACATCACCCGAATACGGATCGGCCAGCGCGAAGACGATCAGCACGGCCCAGGCCAGGATGCCTGCCAGAAACGCCGTGACGATGATCTGCACCCAGGCGTGTTCGGTGCCGATGAGATAGGTAAAGCCGACCATGCCGATTCCGCCGGCGATGAGCAGACCCCACATCATGGGCGGGATGTCCGCCGCGCCGGCATGGACGCGCATCCGCCGCTCACGGCCGAGCTCATTGAGCTGCAGGAGCGATTCGCGGAAGAAGGCCGCCTGCGCGGCGTCGGCCGGCGCGAGGCGGACCGCGTAATACGTGCGCCACAGACTCTCGTACTTTTGCGAGGTAACCGGACTGCCTGGTTTCATCGCCGCCATAGCCGGCCAGTCGTCATGGATGACGGATCGCGTGTAGTCGTAGAGCTGGTTCTGGATGGCGGCTCCCCCCGGCAGCACAGCGGCATCGCGCCACAGCTCCGAAAGCCTCGTGGCCTCGCTCGCGGCGGTGGACTCGGCGGCTTCGAAGTGCTCCCAGACGATGACGACCGTGAAGGCGAGGTAGACGCCGTAGACGAGCCCGACGAAAGCGAAGGTGAAACCGGTGAACTCGTTGTTCTCCCGCAACGTCCGCGGCGCCCAACGGCGCACGACCATCACGCCGAGCGCCGCAATGATCATCACCGCGAGAACGAGCACATCGCGCACCAGGGGTGAGTCCATGGGCTCCCTTTCTGTCTGTATGGGTGGAGGGATAAATGTAGCAGACGGGGGGGCGGATGACTATGGATTTGCGGTGGAGGAGGTAGCGAGGTCTCGCGGCTTCGCGG
>DATLWH010000655.1:0-4176 GCA_035576505.1 Thermoanaerobaculia bacterium
TCTCCGTGCTCGACGTCTCGTCGGTGAGCCGGCCACACCCGGCGGCCAAGGCTCTTTACTTCACGGTGAAGAACCTCGACGCAGCCTTCGCGCGCGCCAAGGCGTTGGGCTGCCTCTCGCAGGAGTCGGTCCACGACGCTCCAGGCGGCGGGATCGTCGTCCGCCCGTGGGGCGAACGATCGTTTTACGCCGAAGATCCCTGGAACAACCCTCTCTGTTTCGTCGAAGAGGGAACGGTTTACACGGGGTAGCGCGGTTGCGGCTGGGTAGCGCGGTCTCGGGGTAGCGCGGTTGCTGGGTTGCTGGGGTTGCTGGGTTGCAAGTTTTGTTATCGGTCGCCTGAGTTCTGGCTCAACTCGGCAACTCAGCGCCTCAGCAACCAGGAAACGCAGCAATCGAGAAACCGCGCGACCGCGAAACCACACTACCCCGTTATTGCGTCCTGACAGCCCGCCGGCGTTCGTAGCCGGCCACGGACTGGAGAATCACGGCGGAGCTGACGCTGTAGTTGTCGTCGCCGCTGTAGATCGCGAGGATCATGTACGTACCGCTGGGAAACGGATGGCTCATGGTGGCGTGGCCGGTCGAGTCGAGGGTGAGGGTCGCGAACTGAATGCCATTCGCGATCAGGGCGACGCTACCGGTCGGCATGGCAACGCCTGGCGGCCCTTCCACCGCGACGACTAGCATCACGGCCTCGCCGTTGAACGACGGATTCTTTGATGTGACCAGCGATGTGGTCGACGTCATCAGCAGCGCGCTGACCGTCTGCATCAGCGCCGCTGAGGTGCTTGGCGCATGCGTGGCATCGCCGCCGTAATACGCCGTGATCGAGTGTACGCCGGCCGACAGCGCGGCGGTCGTGTACATCGCCACGTGTGTCACGTCGAGCGACACCGTCTGCAACGTCATCGAGCCATCGAAGAAGGTGACGGTGCCCGTGGGCGGCGGGGATCCGTTGAGGGTGGCAACCACGGCCTTGAGGGCAACTGAGGCACCCTCGGCCGAGGGATTCTGCGAGCTGCTGAGCGTCGTCAACGTAAGGGTCTGCGAGGTGGAGCTCACTTGCTGGTCAACGTAGGCGATGGCAGCACCGGGCGAACCGAGGAATAAGGCCGAGAGGTGATAGACACCGGCAGGAAACACTTCGAACTGGTTCGTGGTGTACGTCGCGACGCCATTGCCGTCAAGATCGGCGTAGCGACCGAGTGTCCCGCCGTGGAACAACACCCGTCCGGGTAATGGCGTCGCGCCGTCCGGAGTCGTAACCTGCGCGGTGACCGTGATCGGTTCGCCCAGCGGCGATGGGTTCGGCGAACTGGTAAACACAATCTTCGCCGAGGCGACGTCGCCCACCTGCTGCAAGAACTCCGTAGACGTAGCCGCGTAGTCATTCGCATCACCCTGGTAATACGCGGTGAAGAGCTGCCCGCCGGGCGGCAAATCGGGAATCGTCACTGTCGCCGCTCCGGATGAGTCCAATGTCACGTCCATCACAAAGCGGCCGGGAAGCGTGCCGGAGCCGTCATACTCGAAGAATGTAACCGTTCCGGTGGGAACCGGACCTTGTCCGGCCGGAACGACGGATGCGGTCAAGGTAACCGGCTGTCCCGGCTGAGACGGATTCGATGAGCTTGAGAGCGTAACGTTCGTCACACGAGGCGGCGGAGCGCTCACGCGCTGGATCATCGAAATCGACGTGATCGGATAGGTCGCATCGCCGCTGTAGGTTGCAAGGACGCCGAAGCTGTCGCCGACTCCCAGGGCGGAGGTGCTGTATGAGGCCATGCCCAAACCGTCGAGCGGCACCACGACGTTGAACGCTCCTGCGTACTGGTACGTCGAGGCGAACGTCACGGTTCCAGCAGGTACAGGACCGCCCGCGGGAGGAGTGACGGTCGCGGTAAACGTGACGGTGTCACCCACGATGGATGGGTTCTTCGAGCTGGTCAGCGCAATTGTGGCTGTGGGAACCGAAGTCACCGTGACGTCGTTGCCGTCGCCGCCCTGATAGCTGACCCGCCAGGTTTTCTCCGAAATTGCTCCTTCCGGCAGCCCGGCAAACGTGCCGCCGACAGCGTCGGCGCCATCGTTGTCGATGATCGTGATCGGCGCCGCGTTCCGCGCCGCCGGCAGCAACGCAGTCTTGGGGTAAAGATACTTGCCGAAGTCGTAGTCGCTGACCAGCAACGCCGCGCTTCCCAGCGAGACAGTACCGTTTACGTGGAGAACGCCCCTTCGGTATACCGGATATTCGCTTCCGGCGATGAAGGTCGCTCCCGATCCCATCGTCAAATCTCTGGCACTGGCCTCGGCACTCTCGGGTTGACCGAAGTACGGTGACGCCCCGATGATGAGCTGCCCGGAATTCACCGTCAGCAATCCGACGTGCGCCCCATTTCGCAACCAGAGCTTCGAGCGCGCGCCGGTGAGGGTGATATTGGCGTCGAAGGCCACCGTATGGTTGTAGACCGGGCTGATGCTGACCTCATCCTCGACGAACAGCGCGACGTCGGAGCCCGATTTTGCATCTCCGAATTCTGCAAGCCTGCTACCACGGACGGTAATGGTTCCGGGACCGCTGAAGGAATGCCCAGTGGCACCGGTCGAGCTCGTGTTGCGGCCGTCCCGGATCAGCGATCCGCCACTCAATGCAACATTGCCGATCCCGGTGAGATCGTCAAGAGTGATGGTGTGGCCAGCGAGATCGAACGTCGCGGAGGCGTCGACGGAGAGTTGGGTGTCCGGCGGAATGGCACCGTCGCCGTCCGCGATCAGGCGTCCACCTCTCGCCCCCACCGTGGCTCTGAATGTATTCGCGCCGCCGAGGTGCAGCAGACCGCTGCCGGTCAGGACGAGCCCGTACTGCAGAATCCCGCTGCCATTCAGCAGGGAGCCGGAGATCGCTCCGGCCAACACGACGGTCGCGCTATTGTCGATGGTGAGAGTCCGGCCGTTCAGGTCGATCGCGCCGTTGACGGTGGCCGGCGCAGTGATGCTCCAGGTCTGCGACGCATTGAGCGTGGTGTCGATGGAGAAAGTTTGTGAACCGCCGCTGACCGCGAGCCCGCCCGAGCCGATGCCGATCGGGTTGCCATCCGAGGTGTACGCGCCGCCGGTGTAGCCGATGGAATTGAATCCCATGCCGGCGAGGTCATTGGTGTTGGCCTGATTCGCCGCACCCGCGGGAAAGACGAGGTCATCGCCGGACGCAGGCGCGACGCCGCCCCAGTTGCCTGGATCACTCCAGACAGCGGAGCTCGCGCCGGTCCAGGTGCGCGTGCCGGCGGCAGCAGGCCAGACGATGGCCAGTAAACCGAGGACCGCGAAAATGATCCGATGGTGCACCGATGGGGAGTATCAAGAATAACATTGCCGGGTCGGTGATGATCCTCACCGTTGCCAGTGCTCAGCACCGAAACCCAGCAACTCGGAAACGCAGCAACCCAGCAACTCAGCCCAACCCGGGCTACCGCGATCGCTACTGCGTAATGACCAGCTCCACCCTCCGGTTCTGCTGACGGCCCGCCACTGTCTTATTCGTCGCCACGGGCGCTTCCTCCCCGCTCCCGGTGGCCGTGATGTGATCCGAGGCGATTCCGGCGGAGACGAGATAGTCGCGCACGGAGTTGGCGCGCTTCTCCGAGAGCGCCTGATTTTTCGCTTTGCCGCCGACGTTGTCCGTATGACCTTCGACAGAGATCTTGAGCGAAGGATCGCTCTGGAGCTGTTTGGCGATGCGCGTCAGCGTCTTCTTCGCACCCGGTTTGAGCGAGGTCTTGCCCGTATCGAAAAGGATCCCGCCGCTGAGCGTGACGATGAGCCCGCGCTGCTCGCTGCGGGTCGCGGCAATCCGGGCCAGCTCGTTCTGGATGCGCAAGCGCCGCGTCTCGGCATCCCGCTCGGCAAGCTCATGGCGCGTCTCTTCGAGCTGGCTCTGCGCCTGCTGCGCGGCGGCCTGTGCCTGCTGCGCGGCCGCCTGCGCTTGCTGCGCCGCGGCCTGGGATTGCGCCGCCTGCGCGTTGGCCTGTTGTGCTTCCGCCTGCGCCGCCTGTGCCTGCTGCGCTGCCTCCTCGGCCTGGTGCCTCAACGCCGCCGCCTCGGCGTCGGCCTGCTGCCGGCGAGCCTGCGCCCTGACCACGGCCTCCTGTTCTTCCCTCTCGCGCTGCGCCCGGG
>DATLWH010000656.1:0-3145 GCA_035576505.1 Thermoanaerobaculia bacterium
TGCCGCGACGGATTGGCGCCCGGCCGGCTACCGCGTGCCATTCGCTTTCGAACATCGCACGATGTCATCCACTTCGATGACCTCGTCCGCGGTCCCATCGAAGAGGACGTGGCGGCGCTCACGGGCGACTTCGTCGTCCGCCGTGCCGACGGCATGTACGCCTACCAGCTCGCTGTTGTCGTCGATGACGCCGATCAAGGGGTGACGCAGGTCGTTCGCGGCGCCGATCTTCTGGCGTCCACTGCCCGCCAGATGGCCCTGCAACGCGCGCTGGCCCTCCCGACGCAGTCGTATGCCCATCTGCCGCTGGTCGTGAACGCCGGCGGGGCGAAGTTGGGGAAGCGCGATGGCGCTCTGCCGCTGCCGTCGCTCGACGAGGCGCGTGTGGCCGAGACGTTGGCGCTTGCCCTGCGCATCCTCGGCGTCGCTGACATCCCCCATGACACGCCGGAGCGGATGCTCGCGGAGGGGTTGGCGAAGTTCGATCCGCGGCAGATTCCGGAGAGCGGTTTCTCGGTTGCTGGGTTGCTTGGTTGCTGAGTCAGATGCACCAAGCAACTCAGCAACCAAGCAACCAGGTAACCACCTTCACAACTTCAACAGCAGCTTCGTCATGTCGTGCTGATTGCCGTCGGGGTCGGTGCCGTAGCCCGGCATCACGTACGACTGAAAGCCGAGGTTCTGCAGGGTCGTCACGGCGTCGGCTTCGAGATCGGAGATCAGCATCGCATTCAGATGACGCAAGCCGTTCTCGCGGGCGATGCCGATGAACTGATTCACCAGCAACGTGCCGAGGCCGACGCCGCGGAAGGATGGATCGATCATCCATTTGATGCGGCCCGCCAGGCGGAGCGGACCACCGTCGCGCCGATGCAGCGTGGCGTCGGCGACGATGCGAGTGCCATCGAGCGCAAGGAGCGGAAAGACCTTCGCGTAATCGATCTCGCGGCCCCATTTCTCGATCAGGGAATGGTTCTCGATCGGGTCCCAGGCAAAACGGCGGTAGGCAGATGGCAGACGCTGGAAAAACTCATACAGCGCGTCAACGTCCTTCGCGGCGAAGGGACGGAGGAAGACTTTGCGGCCGTCGCGCAGGACGGCCTCCTGCGGATAGCGATGCGGCATCTCCGAACGATATCAGATCAGACGAGCTCTGCCAGGTCGCCGACGCGAAGCTGGCCGCCCTCCACGACTTCACCGAATACCCCACCCCGCCACTGGCCGCGGAGTGCCTGTTGCAGGCCGGCCTGCGCCTCCTCCATCCGCTCGCAAGGCCGGGTCTCGCCAAGGATGCGGATTACGCAGGTTCCGAGGTGCAGAAGCCTGCCCCGCGAATCGGCCAGAGCGATTCCGAGCACCATGACGTTGGCGCGCCGCATTGACGGATCGACCTCGGCACCAGTCTCAGCGGTCGCATCGCGCCATGCCGCTTCATCGATGATCGTGACCTGACGTCTCCGTCCCTGATCGGCGTTCCCGGCAAGGCCGCGCCCGGTCACGGCCTGGACCTCGTCGACGGGATCCATCACCCCGCGATGCGCCCGCTTGATCCAGATGGAAGCGACTTCGCCAGTCATATCTCCCCCTTCATCGCTTCGCCTCGGCCCGCCGTTTGATCGCTTCCAGCCAGCCGCGGCGAATGATGCCGCTGCCCGGCCGGATGATGCGCCAGTACACGGCGAAGATGCGCCGCGTGCCGCCCGATGGCGCGAGAGCGACGCGCGTCTCCGTCGTCAGTCGCCCATCGCTCTCGACACGGAAGTTCATCACCGCGGACGAGCCCGGCGCGACGCGCGTACCGAAAACGAGCTCGCGCGGAGTGTCGTCGATCAGCATGCGAAAGCCGGTGCGCGTGGCGACGGCGAGAATCGGTTCATCGTCCGGGGCATTGATGATGCTCTCCCTGCCGTCTCCGCCGAGCCGGCGGATGGCCGTGAGGGTCTTGAAGAGGCGGATCTCACGTGACGTCACATCACGGATCGCGGCAAAGATCCGATCAGGCGGCGCGTCGATCCGGATCTCATGACGTTCCGCAAACTGCCACCGCGGCACGATCTCGTCGAGATGCGAATGGGCTTCGGCCACGTGATCCTCGCGCACCGGCCAGAAGACGGCGATTGCCATCGACGCGATTCCAGTGATGAAAACCACGACTCCACTCCGGCGTGTCCGTCGCGGCAGCATCGCCCCGGCGCCCGCAAGTGCCGCCACGGCGCCGCAGTAGATCAACAGGGAGAGAAACATTGCTGCGAGTGTAAGGGCACGATCATTGATCGATGACCCGGTCATCAGGGTGGTTCTGGCGCACGACCGTGTTTCCGTGAATCGAGACGTTGCCCGCGGATTCCGTCACAAAAAGACCGCCGCCGCGTACCAGAGCGCCGCCGTTCCCGGTGATGACGCTTCCTCCAAGCTGACAATCGATCGAATTCCTGAGATAGATGCCGCCGCCCTCAGCGACATCCGCCTGCAGCAGGTTGTCGGTGACGCGACTGCGCCACATGCGCACGCGGCTGCGCTCAGACCAGATCCCACCGCCGCGCGCTTCAACCCCCGCATAGACGGCGTTGACTTGAACGGAGCTTCCCGCGAGCTCGATTCTGCAGTCTTCGAAATAGAGGCCGCCGCCACCCGCGCTCGCGGCCGAGCGACAGTCAACGGTGTTCCCGGCCACGGTTGATTTCTGGATGCGCACCAGCGAGCGGCGGCACAACATACCGGCACCAAACGCTTCCCTGACCCCATCGTCGATCCGGTTGCCGGCCACGACGCACTCCTGGAGACTTACCGAGGAATCGTTGACGATCATCCCGCGGAGACGCGCATTCGAGCGCACCTCGATTCCGCTCAAGTGAAGGACGGAATCCCGCACGGACAAGACAGCTTGGCCCTCGCTGCCGGCGAGCACGACACCGCGCCGCGACAGGCGCGTGCTCTCGATGACGAGATTCTCGACCGCAGCCACCTGAACGCTCTCGGCGTAGAGACCCGGCTCGATCATGATCGTGGTCGGGCGAACGACCGCATCGACCGCTTCCTGAACGGTGCGGAACTCTCCCGGAACGAAGAAGACATCGTGGGCGATCACCGTTTCGTTCATCGAGCCCACCGGAGTTGCGTCCCAAACGTATGACCGGCCGCAAAC
>DATLWH010000657.1:0-2099 GCA_035576505.1 Thermoanaerobaculia bacterium
ATCCGAACAATCTGCCGGCCGGCCAGACCCTGCAGCCGAATCATCCGAACCTCCTCACGCTGCTGGCCAACGACTTCACGACGAACCACTACGACCTCCGGGCACTGCTGCGGACGATGGCGAATTCGAACGCCTACCAACTCTCGACGAAGTACTCCGCCTCGGCGTGGAACGAGTCGTGGACGCCGTACTACGCACGCCACATTCCGCGGAGACTCATGGCCGAGGAGATGCTCGACGCCATCACCAAAGCGACCAACGTTCCGGTCACCTATCCGATCAGCGGGGGCGGTACCACCACCCTGGCCATGAAGCTGCCGGACACGCTCGAGGTCCGCAACAACGTCTACGGCCGCTTCCTCGACGAGTTCGGACGCGGCAACCGCGACGATCAGGCGCGGTCGAATGACACCTCGATCGCCCAGTCGCTGTCGCTGATGAACGACAACAACGTCGTGGTCAACCGCGTACACAAGGCCACCGCGAATTCGACCGTGGCCAAGGCGCTGGCGGCGTCGAGCGATCCGAACGCCATCACCGATCAGCTCTACCTGGCGACGCTGTCACGCTATCCGACCGCGGCCGAGAAGCAGCAGGCCGTCGCCTACCTGAAGAGCGGGACGCTCGGGCAAAAGACCGAAGACCTGCAATGGGTCCTGCTCAACTCGCTCGAGTTCATGTTCCACTGAGGATTGATGACCATGGCAAAGCCGAGACTTCCGAAGAGCACCCTCGAGTGCCCCACCTGCGACAAAGCCAGCGGCTTTCCGCTCGGTAAGGCCGAGGGCTTCTCGCGGCGCCGTTTCATGAAAATCGCCGGCACGGGCCTCGTCGCCTCGTACTTTGCCGACGTGTTGAGCCCGCGCCTGCTGCAGGCAGCGACGACGGCGCCGAATGTCTCTCTTCACAACACCGCCAGAAACTGCATCTTCATCTTCCTTCCGGGCGCGCCGAGCAACATCGACACATGGGATCTGAAGGAAGGCGCATGGACGCCGGCCGACTTCGCGCCGACGTCGTACGACAACAACACCGTTCGCTTCCCGCAGGGACTCCTCCCCAATACAGCCGCGCAGCTAAGCAAGATCACATTCGTCCGCTCCGGCCTCACCTGGGCCGCGGTGCACACGCTGGGACAGACGTGGGTGCAGATCGCCCGCAATCCCGGCGGGGCGACCGGCTCGATCGCGCCGCACATCGGCGCGGTCGTCGCGCTCGAATCGCAGATCAAGCGCGCGCCGACCGACGTTCTGCCCGGCTTCATCGCTCTCAATTCCGCCGGCATCCCCTCGTCCGGCTACTTCTCCGCGCAGTACGCGCCGTTCCAGGTCGTGCCCGCGGCGACCGGTCTGCCCACGATCTCGCATCCCGATGGCGCATCCCGTTTCTCCGACCGCTGGTCGTTCCTCCAGCAGCTCGACACTGCCCGCAGCAGCGGCATCCTCGGCAAGGCCACGCTCGACATGAACGACTTCTACACCGGGTCGAAGGCGCTCATGGATGCCCCGAACATCAACAACGTCTTCAGCTTCTCGACCACCGATCACACGAAATACGGTGCCACCACCTTCGGCGACTCACTCATCGTGGCCCGCAACCTCGTCGCCGCCGGCAAGGGAACGCGCTTCGTACAGGCCACCCTCGGCGGGTGGGACCATCACAGCGGCATCTACACCAAGCCCGCGAACGGCGTGAACTCGCTCTACACCCAGTGCCTGCAGTTCGATCCCGCCTACGCCGCGCTGCTGGCGGACATGCAGGCCATGCCCGGATCGGTTTCAGGGAAGACGTTGCTCGATGAAACGCTCGTCGTCGTGGTGGCCGAGTTCGGCCGCACCGTCGGCGTCCTGAACAACCAGGCCGGCCGCGACCACAACCTCCGCATGACCACCGTCTGGGCGGGTGGCGGCGTCGGCGGCGGCCGCGTCATCGGCACGACCGACGCGACCGGCGGCAATGTCTCGGACTACGGATGGAGCGCCAACCGCGACGTCCGCCCCGAGGATGTCACCTCGACCATCTACTCCGCCCTCGGCATCGACTACACCACCGTCCGCCACGACGACCCCCTCAACCGCGGCTTCGAATACGCCCCGCCG
>DATLWH010000658.1:0-6032 GCA_035576505.1 Thermoanaerobaculia bacterium
AGGATCAGATGGCGAAGGCCGTCTCGATCCACCCGCTCAAAGCGAACGGTGGACGCTGCACGAGCTGCCACGCCCCGCACGAGTCGGGCAGGCCCCATCTCCTGAAAGGCGACATCACCGCCGTCTGCTCGACCTGTCACAAAGGGCACGCGCAGTTCGGCCACCCCATCGGTTCGAACGTCATCGATCCGCGCAACGGCGAACCGCTGAACTGTCTCTCCTGCCATTCACCGCACGCCTCGGCGCAACGAATGATTCTGCGCGCCGAGCCGCAGCGCGCTCTCTGCCTGGAGTGCCACGAATCAGGCGATGCCATGCAGGCGGCAAAGAAAGCCGGCGGAAAACCGTGACGCGGCGAGTGTGCGCCCTGCTGTTGTCGATCGCGGCCGCGGCCTCGATCGCGGTAGCACAGGAGAGCGAAGAGCCCGCGGCCGTCAGGTATAGCTCCGTGCTGATGTTCAATCAGCATCTCTACTACGGCACCTTCTCGCGGCCGCGCGGCGTGATGTTCGACCGCGAGCACCGCGAGGTGTGGGTGGCCGACAGCGGCAATGGTCTGATCGGCGTCTACCGGACGGACGGCGCGGAGCTCTTCGCCTTCTCTTCGAAGCAATACCTGCGCGACCCCGTTCGTATCGTCATCGCGCCCAACGGTGAGGTGGCGGTCGTCGAAGGCGATCACATGCACATAAGGCGGTTCAATTACCGCGGGAACTACAAGGGCGACATCGCCCTGGCCGGTATCGGCGAAAAGCCGGTCATCGGCGCGATCGCGTACGACCACGAGGGCAATCTGTACGTCGGGGAGAACCGCTCGTCCCAGATCTTCATCTATCGCCCCGATGGCACGCTCAAAATGCAGTTCGGCAGCCGCGGCACAGACGAAGGGCAGTTTCGATCGATTGCCGCCATCGTGGTCGGCGCCGACGGCGTCATCTATGTGGCTGACGCACAGGCCCTCGCGGTGCAGCTCTTCGATAGTCAGGGGAACTTCATCCGCGGGTGGGGACGGCACGAGATGGGCTCTGAGAATTTCTCCCTTCCCTCGGGTATAGCGGTCGACTCCCGGGGCCGCGTCATCGTGACCGACGAACTGCGGCACCAGGTAAAGATCTTCAGCATCGACGGCAAGTTCCTCGGCCAGTTCGGCGGCCTGGGAGATCACCCCGGCGAGCTTTCCTTCCCGACCGACGTGGCTGTTGATGCCGAGGACCGTATCTACGTCGCCGAGCGGCAGACCTCGCGCATTCAGGTCTTCGAGCCGGTCAAAGCGCATTGAGGTCACAAAGACCGATGATGTGCATCACCAGGGATTTGTGACCGCCCGTACGTGGCTCATGTGAGCAGCACCATCTGCGCCGCGACGCACATCACAGGGATGATCGCCGGCCGCACATCGCAGGCGCGTTCAAGATCACACCCGCCCGGACTTATTGTCGATTGCGGTCACAACAACCAGTTCAAGACTCTCCATGCCGCGCCATTGGGGTATTTCCCCCACTTTCCCTGGGGAATTTCACGCAGTTGGGGCCGCACACGCAGCCGCTCCGCCCGCCCGCCTTTGTGTAATTGCCTGTGACAAAGCAGCTTAGGCGTAGCACATAAGGCTGTGACCGCATGGCACTCCGATCGCTCTATAGAGACGCGAACGGGCTTCCGAAGCCAGTACATGAAGAAGCCAAATGGAGACGACAAAATGAGGAAATTCGCGGTATTACTCACGGTGGTCCTGGCCATGGCGGCGATGCCGATCCTGGCTCAGTCAAACTACCACTACAACGAGAACATGAACTGCTCCGACTGTCACTCGATGCACGCCAGCGCACACAACAACCTCACCGATGGTGTGGCCATCACCGCCCCCAACACCACGGTCGGCACGCCGAATCAGGCCATCAACCCGTACTACCCGGCTCCCAACCCGGGCCCGGGCCGCGTCAGCCTTCTGAAGGCCGACGACGTGTGCGAGTCCTGCCACAAGGACCAGACCTTCGCCCCTGACGTCTACGGCGACAACATCAACGGCTACGTCCGCTCCGCAGGCGGCGTGCGCGAAGCTGCGGTCGGCGGCGGCCATATGATCGGCGGCACCAACCCGGCTCCGGGCTACAAGAGCGACGTGATCAACTATTTCCCGGCCGGCACCGCGCTCGAGTGCACGAGCTGCCACTCCCCGCATGGTGGCACGGCGTTCCGGAACCTCGTCCCCTACGGCATGAGCGGAACCCCTGGATACAACGCCGTCATGAAGCCGACCGTGGCCAAGGCCGCGGCGTTTGACGGGACCAAGGACGTCACGATCCTCGGCGGCAACACCTATACGTTCGGCTCGGGCAACCTGCAGAACTACTACGGCCGCCAGGCCGTCGTTTTCAGCCGCGTGGCTGACGGATCCGAGTACAACTACAACGGCGCCAAGAGCAGCAACCGCATGGATCAGTTCTGCGGCGTTTGCCACGGCGCCTTCCACGGCGGCGACAAAGCCGACTCCACCGTTGGCAATGGCGGCACGGCCTTCCTTCGCCACCCGAGTGGCGTCGCCAAGATCGGTTCGTTCTCTAGCGCGACCGCTGCTTCGAACCTGAAACTCTACCAGGCCACCTCGACGCCGACCGCGGCCACCGACAGCCCCGGCTGCCTCACCTGCCACAAGGCGCACGGCAACAACAACCCCTTTGCTCTGATCTATCCGAGCCCGACAGCGGCCGATACGACGGAAGAGGGCAACGGCGCGTACAAGACCCTTTGCAAGTCCTGCCACGGCATGGGTGGCTCGATCACGCCGTTCTAGTGCTGATTCCCTGAGTCGCATCGAGAGGCCGGCCTGCGGGCCGGCCTCTTTTTTTCTCCGTTCCCTGAGTGTGATGACGGACACAGCCTTCGGTGTCATCCCTTGCTTCCCAAGGAGGACGGCACACCTAACCTGTGACGCTGCGGATGCGTCTATGTTCGTCTCCCTCGGGAACCGCCGTCTTTTCGTGATGCTGCTCGCCGCGGCGCTGGCTCTGCCGGCCAGCGGTGGTGAGTGGCACTATGGCGTGAGCCTCGTCTGCTCCGACTGCCACACGCAGCACAACTCCGAAAACGGGCAGCCGATGCGCACGGACAACAACCCGACGCCGGCGCCGCTCCTCCTCCGCCGCGGCACGCCGCTCGAGCTCTGCCTCTCCTGCCACGATGGCTCGAATCCCGCCGCGCCCGACGTCATTGCGCCCGTCAGCTATGTCAGCGAGCCGGCCGGCGGCGCCTTTCCCGACGCCGGGGGCCAGCCGGTCGATCCGGCGATGTCGTACGGGCATCATCTCAACACCCCCTCGCCGGTCATTCCTCCCGGCGGCACGCTGCCGATGGTGCTGGTCTGCACGACGTGCCACGACCCTCACGGCAACACGAATTACCGCAACCTCCGCACCGATCCGACAAAGACGAACGGCGCGCCCCTGGTCGTCGTGGCGTCGCAGCCCGTTGTCGCCGACGGCTCGAATCCGTCGCAGGTCTACGTCAGCTCGAACATTGTCTACAAGTCCGGCATCTCCGCGTGGTGCAGCCGGTGCCACGGAACACCGTATCCGCATTCGGTCGATCGCCCCATGTGGGGCTCGGCCAACGCCTCCTACACGGCGTGGTCATCCGTCACGAACCCTCGTGTACCGGTTTCCAGCCCGACCGATGACACGATCCCTTCGCACGACGATCAGGTCATGTGCCTCTCCTGTCACAAGGCGCACGCCTCGAACAACCGGAAAGCGCTCATTTACGCCGACGGCGCCACGCTCGAGTCGACCTGTCAGGAGTGCCACGATCAATGAGAAAGCAGAAGGCAGGAGGCAGAAGGCAGAAGGATGAAAGCGGAAGGATGAAGGCTGAAGGCTCGAGGCTTCATCCTTCATCGTTCATCCTTCATCCTTCCGCCCTCCTCCTTCTGCTTTCTGCCTTCTGCCTTCTGCCTTCCTCCTTGGTGGCAAAGGACGGCGCGTACCGTTCCACGGCGCACGGCGATCCGGTGAAGGGACCGCAGCGCCGCACCGATGTGGCGCGCGGCAGTTGCGCGCAGTGCCATCTCGATCACGAGAGCGACTCGGTCTCGGTTCTGCAGCGCGGCTCGAACGGCCTCTTCGCCCCGAACGACAACAATCTCTGCTTCACCTGCCACGGCCTTCCCTCGGATTCGGGGGCGTTTCCGGGCAGCGGGCAGTGGATGCAGTCGGCTCACGGAACCTCGTCGCGCCTATTGAGGCCCGACATGGCCAGGCTCACATCCAACGACAACGGCAAGTGCATCAACTGTCACGATCCACACGGCGCGAAGGACAGCGCCGGCATCGTTCCGGCCATGCTCGACAAGCGCGAGCCCGATCTCTGTCTCACGTGCCACGACGGGGCGCGCGGCGCCGACATCCGCAACCAACTGACCAAGTCCTACCGCCACGGGATGAACGCGCGCGGCAGGCACGAGGCACACGAGGGCGACGACCCCTCGCGCTACGCCGGGCTGCCGGGCACGAATCGCCACGTGGCCTGCTCCGATTGCCACAACGTCCATCGCGCTACCCAGGACCGTACGCCCCCGACGGCCACCGAGGCGTCCAGCGCGCTGGCAGGCGTCTCACGGATCGAAGTTGCCAACGGCATCGCCGGCTCCGCGCCTCGCTACACGTGGCGCGGCCCGGACGATCCTGGTGTGGCCAGGGAGTACGAGATCTGCTTCAAGTGCCACTCCTCGTGGACGAAGCTTGCCTCCGGGCAGAGCGATCTCGCGCTGCTCACCAATCCGCAGAACGCATCGTTCCATCCCATCCAGGCACCCGGGAAGAACCCGAACATCGACTTCCGGTCGTTCGTGAACGGCGTCGGCGCGGACAGCCAGATTTCCTGCGGCGACTGTCACGACAGCGACGACGAGAACGTCCGCGGCCCGCACGGTTCGTCGAACCGATATCTGCTGAAGCGCCCGGCCACGACGACCTCGATGACGCAGCCGATGCAGAAGGGCGATCTCTGCTTCGCCTGCCACTCCTACGACGTCTACGCCAGTGCCGTGATCGACACCAGCGTGCAGCGCGCCAGCCGCTTCAACGCGCCGGCCGGACCGGGCCACACGTTCCACGTCAGCAGCCAGCAGATTCCCTGCTACGCCTGCCATGAGACGCACGGCAGCGCCCGCATGCCGGCGCTCATCGCGCGGGGACGGCTGCCCGGCATCACGAGCTACATCCAGACCATCGGCGGCGGCACCTGCATTTCCACCTGCCACGCCCCGAAGACCTACGCCCTCAATTACCCGCGATGAGACGCCTCCTCCTGTTCGCCGCCATCATCCTGATCGCTCGCCTGGCGGGTGCGCAGGAAGTCTCCGGCCGCGCGGTGGAGTCGTACGAGCAGTATCGATTCGGCGATCAATTGACCACCGGGCTGCGGCAGACCTACGACCTTCATCTCGATCGTGCCTTCACCATGACCTCGCTCGTGCGGCTCTCGCTGCACGCCGTCGACTTCCAGGGCACCTCCAACATCACCGACCGGCTGCAATCGAACAGCTCACTGCAGGTTCAACCGATCGGCGAGCTCTTTGTGAATACGACCAATATCCAGGCGCAGCTCCGCAGCGAGATCTTCGAGACCCATGCGAACGACGGCTTGCAAAAGTCGAAGCGGCGCATTGACCAGACCTCGGGACAACTGACCTGGCAGCCCGACGCCCTGCCGGTGTTCACGGTCACCGGGCATCACACGCTGACGAATGACGACACGGCGGCCATCCGCCTGACCGACGACAACGCTCTGGCCTCACTCGCCTACGGTTGGCGCAACCTCCATGCCTCGGCCGGCGAGCGCTACGCACACTCGGGCGATCCCATCTCCGGCTTCGATCTGACGACGACGACACATGTGGCCGGCCTCGACTACGCATCCACCAGCTTCGGCGGACGGCTGACCGTCAGCGCCGACGGCTCGGCACAGCTTGCGCGCGTCAACGAGCGCGCCGCCGCGGGAACGACATCCATTCCGACGCAAGTCGCCATCGGCCGCGC
>DATLWH010000659.1:0-2310 GCA_035576505.1 Thermoanaerobaculia bacterium
CCGAGAACGACGGCGATGACGCGGCGCCGCTGCCACAGCTCGATCAGCGCGATTCCACCGGCGATCGCCAGGAGCGGATAGATCGGCAGCACGTGCCGCACGCCGAGGTTGATCCGCGATGCCATGGCGATCACTACGATCGCCGCCGCCGACAGGATTGGAACCGTGGCCTTGCGGATGCCGAGCAACGCCAGAATCGTGAACGCGATCGGCGTTTTGAGGGCGATGACGACGGGAAAGAAGTACCAGACTCCGTGCGGCCTGATTCGTCCGAGAAAGTAGGAAGGGTGCCCGAACAGAGTGTGCTCGCCGAGGTGGGCGAGCCCCGCGAAGAATTCGGGAGCGGGAAGGCGGAAGTGATCGAGAAGAAAGAAGAGCACGCGATCCGGCGGCGCCTTCGCCTCAGCCAGCATCGCCAGAAGCGCCCGCGGAGGGAACCCGTACATCGGCACAGGCCAGACCGAGAAACGGTACGCCGCCCAGATGAGGAATGCGGCGATGGAGATGGCAAGCGCGATGCGCGCGAGGGGGAGTGGGGGGTGGGTGGTGGGGAGTGGGAGATCATCGTGACCACTCCTTCTCCCACCCCCCACTCCCCACCCCCCACTCCCCTTCAGTACAACCACGACAATCCCGATCACGGCAAGGAATGGGATTGCCGAGAACTTCGAAAGCACGGCCGCGGCCAGCGCGCAGGCGAAGATCGCGATGCGCCATGCCCCTGACGACGGCCGGTCGAGACAGCGTACGAATGCGTAGATGGCCGCGGGGAGCGTCGCTGCCAGCGCCATGTCGGTCGTAGCCAGACCGGCATGGCCCAGGACGGCGGGGACAAAGGTGAAGAGAGCGACCGCGGCGACGGCCGACTCCGTGTTGGCGATCGATCGCGTCCAGTGAAAGACGATGAACGCGGCAAGGAGGAGCCACGGCAGCACGCCGATGCGCGCCAGCGTGAGGTTGCGCTGATAGTCGTCCGGCCCGCCGAAGATGGCGTTCCCCTTCCGGATCGGAGCGGCGGGATCGGTGAGCACGATCGGGCCGGGCGGATAGTGTTGCCCATCGATGCGGAGCACGAGGGCATCGAAGACGCGGGCCAGCGGCGGGTGCTGCAACTCCAGCGTGTACGTCCCGCGGTCGAGCCACTCCAGTCCCATGGCCACATGGACGGGCTCATCGAAGGTCTGGCTGAAATGGGGATAAGTGGCCATGACGCGCGCGACGGCAAGCGCCACGAAGAGGGACGCTACCAGTGCCGCCCGGCCATTCATACGCTGCGCACGGTTTCTTTCCCCGACTACGGCTGCGGTTTGTACGTCCCCTGCATCGGCGTCTTCGGGCTGACGATGTCGACCTTGTTGCGCACGATGTCGATGACGATCTGCTCACCGATGAGATTCCCGGTCGGCGCGGTCACCGTGGCCGGCGCGCCGGTCAGATAGACCATCCTCCGGGCGACGTTGTATGTGGCCCGGTCGCCTGTCCCTCGGCGGCCGGTCGCTTTCTCGACGAGGACGACTTTCTCCTGCGCCTCGATGTGGTCCATTTTTTTGTTGGCGTCGAAGAAGAACGAAGCGTGCTCGGAGGTCAGATGGCGCTGCTCCCCGTCATCGATCTGGACGTTGCCGCTCAGGTCGATGCGGCGGTCCGCCTTATGGGCGACGAGCACGTCGCTCGTCGATTGCATCGGCACCTTCCGCGCTTCGGCGTTGGTGTTGGTGCTTGTGTTGTAGAGCAGCGTGCGGACGTTGCCCCGCGCCGTGACCTGATCGCCGGCCCCCTGCACCTGCATCTCCTGCGCGAAGATGGTGTTCGTCTCCTGCCATGCCCGAACGTTGCCGCTGAATACGGCGATCTTGGTGGCCTGGCGCATCGTCACCATGTCGGAGTTGACGAAAACCGGCTTGCTGGCCGGAAAGACACTCGTGGAATCGACACTGACCGCCGCCGCCGCGCCGCTTTGTTGCTTCGAGGAGAGCTGGGCGATCACCTCGCCGGTTGCCTTGGCCGTGCCGGCCCGCGGCGAGAACTCGATCAGTTTCGCCTTCAGGGTCTGCCCGTCGGTGATGACGGACGGATAGAAGCCGGGTTCACCGGTCAGGACGACCAGATCGTTGGTGATGTCGTAGTTTGCACGCACCGAGCGGGCCTCGTTCTTCGGATCCTTGTAGTGAACGTTGTCCTGAAGCTGCGCGCTGGCGGCACGGTGCGTGGCGGCGTCGAAGTAGACGATGAGGTGGCCCGAGGTCATATCGCGCTTGACCGGCGCGATCTCCTTCATGATGACGTTGTCATCGGCTTTGATATCGGTGA
>DATLWH010000660.1:0-2034 GCA_035576505.1 Thermoanaerobaculia bacterium
AAGGAGGTGATCCAGTGAGGTACGGTTTACGTTGATGCAGTAGAGGAGGCGCTTGTGACGTTACCGAGCGCCTCTCTTCTTTTTCCCGCCTGTCCGAATTCCCTGTGATTTGGCTCGATCGTCAGTGCCCGCAGGTCCGACGCTCAATCCTCCCAAACCCATCTCAAAAAGAAGATTCGACAGTTCGACTTAATCGTTCGACCATGGACTCATCCTCTCGACCATTCCATCTGGCATCAAGTCCGTCCCCCAATGGTCCGTCGGCATTGTAAAGCGGTGCGAGATAGATCCCATGCCGTGCAGCGATTGTCTCCATCTCGTCGACCCGCTCCTGAGTGATGAATCCTCTTCCCTGAGAGAAGGGCTCGAACCGGTGTTCCAAAGCAAGAGCCATGCCTTCGAGTAGACAGCCATGAACCACATCGGGGAACGGATGCCGATTCAGAACTCCATGAAAATCCGGCGTGAACTTCATTCCGCCAGTGATTTGTCCCAGACCTCCGAAGAACACTTTGGCCCTAAGCATCTCCGCCGTTGGCGACAAGTTCTTCGGGTAGCCCGCATCGCAAACAATTGCGTCAGGCGCGATGCGGCCCAACAGAAGCGAGGGGGACGCCAGACTCGCGGCGCAGATCACGACGTCGGCCTCTGCGGAGAATCGCTGGAGATCCGTCGCAATCTCCACCTGAACTCCATCGGCTTGCAGCTCCGCTTCGAGCCTGCGTAGTCGCTCCACGTTGCGTGCGCTGAGCAGCACGCGCCTTACGAGTGGCGCCAAACAACGGACGCAGCCGGAACCCACATCTCCTGTTGCTCCAACGATGAGCAGCGTTGATCTTGAGAGGTTCAGGCGCTCCAGCGCGCACATCTTCTGGATACCCTGAACGATGAAAGCAACCGTCAACGTATTGCCTGTCGTAAAGACCGTATCGTTTCTTTCTGGAAGCTGATCGAAGTTGCCCTCAATCAGAATGGAGCTGAATCCGCCGAGACTCACAATTTTCGCTCCTGCCTTGATGGCGCAGGCCGCCGCCTTTCGAACGCGGGCAATGTTCTCGTGCACGTAGGCTGCTTCCAGACGGTCGGGAGGAATGAAAGAGTCGATGTACAGGCCGCGGGCATTCGCGCCGGCAATCGATTCGATGTCAACATGACAGACGGCTCTGGGCGGAATCCATGGAAGGATGTCCTTGATCTCGTCGTCTGGCAGAGGCGTACGCTCGGGTCCGCGCAGGACAGCAAGTACGTCCGCAGCCGCTCGCCAACTCTCCTGATGCCCGATCAGAGCGAAATCGACACTTAGAGGCAAATCGACGCCGATCGTTCGCGCTCGTGCAGTTACACCGGCAACTGAGTCACCCATGTAAGTGTTACCTCCCCGGGAATTCCCAGCATGTCGAGCGTCTTCAGATACTGTTGCAGGGACGCACCGCGAAGCTCGGCTGCCGACAAACTGACCTCGAACAGTGATGGCTTCACACAGCTGGCGTGGCACACTTCGCAATGTCCATCCTTGCATTCCTTGGCCAGCATCTGCGCGAGGGTCGTCATTACATCCAGGTGCAGCCGGTAGACCTTGTCGTCGAAGCGCTGCGCGTCTCGGGCTCGCTCCGCCCTGAGAATCGCCATGGCGTGATCGACGTGCTCTCCTTCTTCGGCTGCGATGCGGGCAAAGGTTTGGCCTAGACTCCCCGGTCCCACCTTCCCGACGCGGGAATAGCTGGCGACGGCGAAGGATTCCAGCATAATTTCCTGGACGATCAGGCAGCCGAAAAAGTCCCGCTCGGTGATGCAGCGCAGGAAGGCGTCGCGGAGCCGCTTCCAATGTTTTGCGTCGACGTTATTGGTGACGTCCACTCCAATCTTGCGGCCCTCGGCAGCGAACGCAGCGGCATGGCCCCGTTCGCACTCAGAATGCTCCAGGGCATCGGCTACTTCTGCGGGATCCTCACGCATCTCCGATAAGGAGGTGTAGTTCATCGCCGCGAGGAGTTCACCGGTCATTGCCTGTGCCAGGATGTCCTGCCAAATCCG
>DATLWH010000661.1:0-2478 GCA_035576505.1 Thermoanaerobaculia bacterium
AGGAGAGCTCTTCATGAGGCGTCGCACCAAGATCATCATCGGAATCGTCGTTCTGGTCATCGCCGGGTTGCTCACGGCTGGCTTCGTGTCGCGGCGCGGGAAAGACGTCACGCCGGTCACGTTCGGCAAAGTGCAGCGGCAGGATCTGACCAGCAAGGTCTCGGCAAACGGCAAGATCGACGCCAAGCGAAAGGTCGATCTGTCGGCCAACGTGATGGGGCAGGTGATCAACCTGGCCGTGCGCGAGGGCGACGTCGTCAAGAAGGGTGACTTCCTCCTGCAGATCGACCAGAAGCAGCTCGCCGCCACGGCCCAGGGTGCCGATGCCGCGCTGCAGGCGGTCTTCTCCGACCGCGACGCCGCGAAAGCGACCGCCATCGCCGCGGAGCAGGACTTCCAGCGCGCGCAGAAGAACTTCGATCAGAAAATCATCCCTCGGGCCGATCTCGATCGCGCCCAGAGCGCGCGGGACTCCGCGCGGGCCAACGTCGTCGGCCTGGAACAGCGTATCGACCAGGCCCGCGCCAACCTCGCCGCGGCCAACGACACGCTCTCCAAAACGACGATGCGCGCCCCCATCGGCGGCACCGTTACCGCCCTCCCGGTCGAGGAAGGGGAAGTGGCGGTCATCGGCACGATGAACAACGCCGGCACGGTGTTGATGACGATCGCGGACATGAGCGTCGTCGAGGCGGTGATGGAAGTCGACGAGACCGACATCCCCTCGGTGAAGGTCGGTCAGCGCGCCAGCGTCACCATCGACGCCTATCCCAACAAGACCTTCCCGGGCCTCGTCACCGAGGTGGCATCGAGTCCGATCAAAGTGAACGGAGTGGCCCCGGGAACCACGCAGGCCGTGAACTTCGAGGTCAAGATCCAGGTCGAGAATCCGCCGCCGGGTGTGCGGCCCGGCTTCTCCGCGTCGGCGGACATCATCACCGGCACGCGGCCGAAAACGCTGGCCATCCCCATTCAGGCCCTGGTGGTGCGCGAGAAGCCCGGCAGCACGGCCGGAAAGCCACAGGATGAAGAGGGAGTCTTCGTCCATCAGAACGGCGCGGTGAAGTTCGAGACGGTGAAGACCGGAATCTCCGGCGACAGCGCCATCGAGCTCGTGAGCGGCGCGAAAGAAGGACAGCAGATCGTGACCGGCCCGTTTCGCGCGCTGCGGGAGTTGAAGGACGGCTCGAAGGTGAAGGAGCTTCAGGAGAAGGATGGGGCGCCCGGGGCCGCGGGCGGCGGGAAGTAGTTCTGACTGATGGACACTCTCCGCATCGCCGCCGCCGCGCTCGCCGCGCATAAGCTCCGCAGCTTTCTCACGCTGCTCGGCGTGATCATCGGCGTGATGACGGTCATCTCCGTCGTCTCCATCATCGCCGGTCTCAATGACTACATCGCGGAGAAGGTCTTCACGCTCAACCCCGACGTCTACATCGTCACGCAGTTCGGGATCATCACCAGCCAGAAGCAGTTCCTCGAGGCGATCAAGCGGAAGAAGATCGACTGGGGCGACTACGAAGCGGTCCGCGAACGCTGCACGCGCTGTGCGGCGGTCGGTGCGCAGGAGACGAGTCAGATGACCGTCAAGCGCAACGCTCAGAAACTGGCCGGCGTTCGGGTTCAGGGCGGCACCGCCAACATCGGAGAGATCAACAACGTCGACATCGAAGAGGGCCGCTTTTTTTCGCGCACCGAGGACGAGCACGCCGTGATGGTGACGGTCATCGGCTCCGACGTGAGGGATGAGCTGTTCGGCAAACTCGATCCCATCGGCCGCACCATCCGCATCGGCAGCCAGCCGGCCCGGGTGATCGGGTTGCTGCGGAAGCAAGGCTCGGTCCTCGGCCGCAGTCAGGACAACCAGCTCTTCATGCCGCTGAACGCCTACCGCAAGACTTTCGGCACGAGGGGGAGCATCGACCTGGCCATTCGCGCTACCGGCGGCGTGGCCGGGCTGGACCGGTCGCTCGACCAGGTGCGCGTGCTGCTGCGCAGCCGGCGGCGGACGTCGTTCCGTGCCGACGATCCGTTCGGCGTCGTCTCCGCCGAGGCGCTGCAGACGTTGTGGAAGAGCATCTCGGCGGGGGGATTTGCACTGATGATCTTCATCTCCGGCATCTCGCTCGTGGTCGGCGGCATCGTCATCACCAACATCATGCTGGTGTCGGTGGTGGAGCGTACGCGCGAGATCGGCATCCGCCGCGCCCTCGGCGCGCGCAAGCGAACCATCCAGTTTCAGTTTCTGACCGAGGCGATTCTGCTATCGCTCGGCGGCGGCATCGCCGGCGTGCTCCTGGGCGTCCTCATCAGCTTCGGGATCTCCGCCGCCTTTCCTCTGCCCACGCTCGTGACGCCATCGCTCGTGGTTAGCGGCCTCTTGGTGGCGGTCATCACCGGCGTCGCCGCGGGATTCTTCCCGGCAAGGCGCGCCGCCAACCTGCCTCCGATCGATGCCCTGAGGGCGGATTGATTTGCCAT
>DATLWH010000662.1:0-2413 GCA_035576505.1 Thermoanaerobaculia bacterium
GACCTTCGAGCGAGTCGAGGTACCGAATCCGCTCCTTCTCCAGAAACGGCTCGACGGAATCGGAGGGAACGAGCCGCCATCCCATCGCCACGATCCGTTTCTCGACGAGGTCCGCCGCCTCGCGTCCCGCGTTTTCATCGCCGCTGAAGTTGTCGAACGGGAGCACGATCACGCCTGGCGCCGCCGCCTGCGCGGAGAGGGAAAGCAGAAGGATGAAGGCGGAAAGCAGAAGGATGAAGGCGGAAGGATGATGGATGATGGATGATGGATGATGGATGATGGGTGAGTGCAGAGGGAATCCTCTACGAGCTCCGCAAACGTCGCCTTTCGCCTTCCGCGTTCTCATGTCTTCCTCGCTCGTGTGTCTTGACTTCGAATTCGGTCTTCCTTCAGCCTTCAGCCTTCTGCCTTCATCCTTCTGCTTTCTGCTTTCTGCCTTCAGCCTCACTTCAGCAGTGTTTTCAGTTCGCTGCGGACGATGCGGCGGGCCGCTTCGGTCAGGGACTCGCCGCCGACGCCGAAGAGGCGCGTCGAAACGCCGGCGCCGCTGCGCGTCTGTCCGGTCGACCACACAGTCGATCC
The DNA here is from genome assembly GCA_035576505.1 of Thermoanaerobaculia bacterium. Lineage (GTDB taxonomy): Bacteria > Acidobacteriota > Thermoanaerobaculia > Gp7-AA8 > Gp7-AA8 > JADGNZ01. The sequence continues at coordinate 583 of DATLWH010000662.1, forward strand.
GGTCGCTGTTTCGATGAGCCGCAATTGCACGGTGACCTCGGGTGTCGGCGTCGAGCCGGTGTGGGCGTCGGCGAAATCGACGACGGCGCCGACGAAGAGACCGTCCACACCGAGGTCCTTGCCGATCTTCTTGTAGTCGTTCGGCCCAAGCGCTTCGGGCGTCGACTGTAAGCGCAGCGCTTTGGTGACCTCGCCGGGCTCGGAGAGCTGGAAGACGTCGAGCGAAAGGAGCTCCAGGGTGAAGATCTTCTGGACCTTGTCTCCGGCCGTTCGCTCGGTGGCCAGGTTCTCGAACGGGAGCACGGCCACCTTCGTGATCGCGCCGAGGTCGGCGTTCTTGTGTAGATAACGGGTCTGCTGGGTTGTGCCGCAACCCAGGGCGAGGAGCAGCGAGATCGCGAGCACGGCGAGAAGCGGTCTGTTGTTCATAACGTTGTCCTTCTTCATTTCGTCAGCGTGAGAGTCGTGAAAAGCGTGCGCTGCCCGGTTCTGCCCGAGGCAAAGCTGGTGCTGACAGCGGTGTAGTTGATGTCGAACATGGCCCAGCGGTTCATGACCCAGCGAGGGTTGAAGATCATCCGCGTGGCCTTGCGGCTGGTGACAGGATCGATGTCGTGGTCGAACGACCCGCCGAGCGAAACGGTGCCGCTGGCGAACGGGAACCACTCGACGTGATAGCGCTGTGTAAAGCCCGACAGGGCCTGGCCGGAAACATGGCCGAGGGTCACGTCGATCGTGAGCGGGCGGCCTGGCCGCCAAATGAATTCCGTGGCCAGGCGATTGTCGCGGGAGGGCCCCAGAAGCTGCACCGCCGGATCGGTCGATTGCGTGGCGTTCTGCTGCAGGGTCGCCGTAAGCAGCGCGCGCAGGGTGGGAAACATCTGCACGTTGGCAGTGAGGCTGGCGAAGCGCCGCTGCGCCGTCGACTGATCGGCCGAGAAGGTCTGCTTCTCCGTGCCGATGTCCATGCTCACGAAGAGGGCGCGGAGCACATTCGCCGTGGTGTGCAGCGCGGTCGTGTCGATGGTGAAGAGGCTCCCATCGAGGGCCTGCTTCTGCCGCGAGACCTCGAGGCTGGTCCGCAACTGGCGGGTCGGAGTCCAGTCCAGAAACGTGGTGAGGCCGTCGATGCGGTTGTTTAGGTTGGTGAATGTCTGCGCCGACTGGTTGATGTATTGCGCGCGGAGCGCCATCCACGGGCGGGGGGCATACAGCACCTCGACGAGATGCTCGAGGTCGCTCGAGCGCAGGCGTTGCGCCGCGATCTCCTGCTGCACGGCGCTGTAGTTGGAGGTGTACGAGACCGTGAGGCGGTTGGTGGGGTGCGCCGTCACGTTGGCGGTGCCGGTGTAGTAATTCTGGGTGCTGGAACGGCGGCCGCCGGCGGGGATGCCCGCGTGGTAGTAGGTCTGGACCTCGGTGACCAGGGTGGCTTCGGAGTTGACGCCGAAGTTCACGACTTTGAACCAGCGGCCGTTGAGCAGGTCGAACGAGATCGCATAGAGCGACCGCGGCGCGTTGAACGCCGACTGAGAAACGAGCGGCGTCCAGAGCTGCCCATCCTGGCTGGTGTAGGCGTCCCAGGTAATCGGACCTCCGCCGGTGTGCAGCGGATTGCCGGCGGCGTCGCGGACGATGATGTCGATCTCGTCGACGCGGTCGATGCGGCCGAGGTCGAGGGCGATGTTGTAGAAGGAGGAACCGTCCGGCCCGAGGTTGATGCCGGTGCTCACACCGACGTTGCTGTCGATGAGCGCCGGCGCAAGGTCGAGCGGATGGTCGCTGTCGTCTCCGGGCGTGTCGTCGATGCCAAACAGCGCGCGGCCGATGG
>DATLWH010000663.1:0-3199 GCA_035576505.1 Thermoanaerobaculia bacterium
CCTGATAGAGGCCGCCGTATTCGAGCGTCGTTCCGGTGGGGAGGTGCAGCTCGCGGCCGAGGCGCGACTGGATGTCCTTGATCGCCGAGCCGAGGTCGCGGCCCTCCAGGCGGGCCGTGACGGAGACCGACTGCCGCAACCCTTCCCTGCCGATCTCGGTCTGGCCGGGATCGTAGTTGATCGTGGCGATCTGATCGATGCGGACGTAACTGCTCGACGACGGAGCGCGGATCGGCAGGGCGCGCAGCTCGTCGAGCTGCGGACGCGGACCGCCGAGAAGGACACGGACCCCGGTGGCGCGCCCGTGCTCGATCATGCTGGAGACGACGTCGCCTCCGAGCGCGGTGGTCATGGCCTCGTTCACATCGGCGGCGGTGACTCCGTAGAGCGCCGCCCGTTGCGGGTCGATCTGGAAGACGACGGCCGGACCGCTGACGACGATGCCGTTGAACACATCGACCACGCCGCTCACTTTGGAGATCGACGCCTTGATGACTTCGGCCGCGTGGTGCAACGCCGCCGTATCCTCGCTGAAGACGCGGATCTCGATCGGTTGCGGAGCGCTGACGAGGTCGCCGATGAGATCGGAGAGGATGCCGGGGAACTCGACGCGCAAGGCCGGCTCGGTCGACTCGATCTTGTGCCGCAGCTCACTGGTCACTTCGTCCGTCGAGGCGGACTCTTTCAACTTCACGGCGAAGTCGCCCGTGTTCGGCTCCGTCACGCCGGCCAGGCCGAGCTGCATTCCGGTACGGCGCGAGTAGCCGTCGATGGCCGGATTCTCCTTGAGCATCCTCTCGACGTGCTGCAACATCCGGTCGGTCTCATCGAGCGAGGCACCGGGCGGTGCTTTGTAGTCGAGGATGAAACCGTGCTCCTCGAACTCCGGCAGAAACTCCGAGCCGAGGCCTTTGTAGATGAAGAAGGTGAGCACGGCCAGCACGGCGATGACGATGAGGACCATGCCTCGACGCGCCAGCGCCACTCCGAGCAGCCAGTCGTAGCTGTTGATGAGGCGCGTAAGCAGGGGACCCTCTTGGACGACTTCGGCCTCGCGGTCCGCGGTCTCTGTCGCGGTTTCTGTCGCGGTTTCGAGGTCTTGCGGTTGCGCGGTCTCGGCGGGGTGAGGGTCTTCTTCACCACGAGACCCCGAAAGCGCGAGACCACGAGACCGCACACGCGACCGCACGACGATGAACTGCTCGGCCAGCACCGGCGTGAACGTCAGCGCCAGGAAGAGCGACGTCAACAGCGCCACGCTCATCGTCAGCGCCAGCGACCGGAAGAAGACGCCGGTGATGCCGGTCAGCAAGGCCAGCGGGAGGAAGACGACGACCGGTGTGATGGTCGAGCCGATGATCGGCCCGGAGATCTCGGCGACCGCGTTCCGCACGGCATCGGCGCGCGACTCGCCGCGGACCAGGTGCGTGTAGATGTTCTCGACGACGACGATGGCGTCGTCGATGACCAGGCCGATGGCTGCGGCCACACCCCCGAGCGTCATGAGATCGAAGCTCAGACCGACGATCCACATGGCCACGAACGTGACCAGCACGGTCACAGGGATGACCAGCGTGGCCACGAACGTCGTCCCCCAGTTGCGCAGGAAACCGTAGAGGATGGCCACGGAGAGGAGCAGTCCGATGAGGATGGCGTCGCGCACGGAGCTGACCGAGCTGCTGACCAGGAGCGACTGGTCGTAGTACGGCCGGATTTCGACGTCGGACGGAAGGGTCTTCTTCAGCCGTGTCACTTCCGCTTTCACATCATCAGCGACAGCGATGATGTTGGCCGTCGGCTGCCGCAATACATTGAGCAGCACGGCCGGGCGTCCGTCCGCGGTCACGATCGTGAAGCGCGGCTCGAGGCCGGGGCTGACGGTGGCGACGTCGCCGATCCGCACCGGCACGTTGTTGACGGTGGTGACGACGATGGCGGAGAGATCATCGATCGATGAGGCCTGCCCGCTCACGAGCGCGAGCTCGAGCTGATGGTTCTCATTGATGAGACCCGGCGAGTTGATGACGTTGGCGTTCCGGACGGCGTCGGCGACCTGCGGGAGCGAAACGCCGCGTGCTTCGAGCCGGGCCCGGTCGATGAGCACGTGGTACTCGCGCAGTTGCCCCCCTTGCACCTGCACGCTGGCCACGCCGTCGATTCGCGCCACCGGCGGCCTGAGCGTGACCTCGGCGAGGTTGCGGAGCGTGCCGGGATCGCGCTTCGATGAGGTGATGCTGTAGCCGATGATGGGAAAGACGGCGAACGTGAGCCGGTCGGCGCGCTCGAAGGTGGCGCCGGGCGGCAGCTTGGCGGCCAGCTGCGACGCTTTGGCCTGCACGATCTGCAGCGTCTGTACGATGTCGGTTCTCCAGTCGAAGAAGAGATCGATCTCCGCCGAGCCGCGCGCTGTCGTCGACTTGATGCGGGCGATTCCGGGGATGCCGCTCATGGCCTCTTCGATCGGCTTGGTCACGGAGACGAGCGTCTGCTGGGCCGGAGAGACACCGTTCTCGGCAACGATGATGATGCGCGGGAAGTCTGTCTGCGGAAACAGCGCGCGGGGAATGCGGGCCAGGGCGATCAGGCCACCGACGGAGAGCAGCGCGATGACGAGCAGCACGGCCCGCTTCTGGTTCGAGATGATCCGGCCGAGGTTCATCAGTCCTTGTCCGCCGGCTTGGCGGCCGGCTTCGGCACGGCATCGGCGTTCTCGACCTTCGTGCCGTCGGGCAGACCGTAGTTCCCTTCGATGACGACGGTCTCGCCTCCGCGAAGGCCGGAAGTGATCTGCGTTCTGTCGCGCGTATGCGCGCCGGTCGCGACCTTGACCTCGTGCGCGACCGATTTGCCGTCGACGACCATGACGGTGCCGGCGTTGGCGTTTGTGGCATCGAGCGTGACCGCCGCGGTGGGGACGACTACCGCGTTGGTCACGTTGCCGCTGCTGACCGTGACGCGTGCGGCGCTGTTGGGCCGCAAGCGGCCATCAGGATTGGGAAGGGTGACCCACAGCTCGACCGCGCGGCTCTGCGGATCGGCGGAGTGCCCGACGAGACTGACCGTCCCGCGCAGCGTGACGCCGGGAAGCGAGTCGGGTTGCACGCTGGCGGCGTCGCCGGCGCGGACGGCCATGGCCGCATCGATCGACAGCGGCGCTTTGACGATGACCGTGGAGGTGTCGGCGATCGTGAGCATCTTC
>DATLWH010000664.1:0-4125 GCA_035576505.1 Thermoanaerobaculia bacterium
TACCTGGAGACAGACATGCGACGAATCGCCGCGGTGGTACTTGTTCTATTCACGACGATCCCCCTCCTGGCGCAGACGGCGAGCGAATGGACGTTCAAGTCCCGCATCGAGCTGCGGGCGAACTATCGGAACAGTAAAGAGGAGAAGTTCGCCCTCAAGTTCCCCTTCCCGCCGAGCTTTCTCCCGGTAGGACAGACGGTCGGCTTTGAAGAGACCGTGAACTCCGGCGCGCACACGGAGCTGAGCGTCGCGCAGCTCAAGCTCGACCTCGGCTACAGCGACTGGCTGACGATGCACACCCAGTTGCACGCCACCGACAAATACCGCCGCAATCCGACCAGCGCGGACCGCAAGATCGACGCGGACGAGCTGTGGATCCTTCTCGGAAAGAAGCCTGAATTCCTGGCCCGGCCGGACCGGACTTCGTTCTTCGTGCAGACGGGCAGATTTCCCAAGATGGAGCGGCAGCCGATCCGCCTCCTGGAAAGCTACGGCCTCGCGGCCACCGCCTTCAACCGCTTCGAGGACGTCGGCGTCATGGGCGGCGGCTCGATCGGCCGCAATTTCTACTGGCGTCTCACCGGGACGAGCGGCAATCCGCTCTACTTCCGCGATCCGAATGCATTGGCGGGCGACAACGGCATCAAGGAACTGCTCCAGCCGAATCCCGATCCGCGGCTGAAGTCGGGGTTCCCGATCCTCTACGACACGCGCGTCGAGGACCTGGCGCTCGATACGAAGCGCATGTCGTTCGGGCAGGGCCTAGGTTACCGCTGGCAGAACGACGCGCAGACGTTCGGCTTTGACGCCGTCGCCTTCCACTACCGCCGCACCCTGCGCGACGGCGAGAACGCGCCGCTGACGGGAACGTTCTACGGTGTCGACCTCGACCTGCTCGAGGGTCCGCTCGACAGCGGGCTGCCGATCCGAGGGGACAAAAAGGAAGAGACCGGCGGCCGCGTCTACACGGAGTGGAAGGCCTTGACTTCGACGATTCAGTTCACCAGCCAGTCGGTGGCGGGGATGCACCGCTCCGGGGCCGAGGCCGAGTTCGGCTACAAATTCGACTGGTCGGCCGGTCCCTCCGCCGGCGGCGAGACGCTGCTGCAGAGCATCCAGCCGGCCGTCCGCTGGAGCGAGCTCCACTATGGATTCAAGGGGAACCCTCTCCTCTATCCGGCGCCGAGCATCTGGTGGAACTGGACGAAGATCGATGTCGGGATCCGCATCGGTTTCGCGAAGAACGTCGATCTGACCATCGAACGCGCGCGGAACAACATCGGCGCCCCGAAGAAGATCCATCCGGACGAGACGCTGGCGACGGTACGGATACGGATCTAGCCGCACGCATACCGGGCGCAGCGTTTGCTCTTCCGGGGAGAGGAGAGCAAACAATGCGAAACGAGATGATTGGCGCCGTGGTGCGGCGCGCGATCGAACATCCGGAGTTCCGCCGGCGGCTGTTGGAGAATCCCGAGGAGGCGTTGACGGCGCACGGATTTGCGCTGGAGGATTCCGATCTGGCAGAGATCGAGAGGATCCGCGCCAGGCTCGGGCAGGATGATGCCGAGCAGCAACTCGTTACCATTGCGGAACACTACGGCGTCCAGCCCCGACTGTAGAAGAGTCATCGGCACTACCGGTGTTACCGTTTGCCTCCTGAGCCGTCCTACAGGAGAAATTTGTCCTCGGGCCGACCGGTTCGAAACGGGAGCAAATTCCGCGGTCTCAGAGTCTTTCCTAGGGGCAAACGCATACCGATGGCCGATCACTCGCTGAAGCGCCGTTTTGTTTTCTTCGTCTTCGTCCTCGTCCTTCTCACTTCGACTGCTGCGTTCGCGGAATCGCCGTCGGCGCGCTTCGAAAGCCGGATGGTGTGGGACAACGCAACCCATCGCGCCGTGTTATTCGGTGGCTCGACACCCGTCGACTCGGGTACGAAGCAGGCGTATGAATTGAACGACACCTGGGAGTGGACCGGGTCGCGATGGCTTCAGCGGTTCCCCCTGCACAGTCCGCCGCCTCGCGCCGCCATGGCCATGGTCTTCGACTCCACCCGCAACCGGGTGGTGATCTTCGGCGGCCGGCAGGGCAAACTCAATCTCAACGACATGTGGAGTTACGACGGCAACGACTGGACGCAGATCCAGCCGGCCAACGCTCCGTCGATCCGCGAGTTGACCAGCGCCGCGTACGACTCCGCTCGCGACCGGATCGTGCTCTTCGGCGGCACGCTGCAGACATACAGCGGCGCCAACGACAAGACTCTGACGGAGACCCCGATTCACGACACGTGGGAGTTCGACGGCACGAATTGGCGTCAGATTCTCCCCGATGGTCCCACGCCTCTGGTGAAGAAGCCGGTACTCACGTACGACCCCGTCCGCAACCAGACCGTCATGATCGGCTACGACAACGACAACAACGTAGCGACGCAGATGTTTGCGTACGACCCGGCCGCGGCGGTCTGGAATCAACTCAAACCTGCGTTGCTCCCGCCCTGCGCCAATGAAGGGGCGATGACATGGCAGGGCTCGAACAACACCATCCTCTTTACGGGTGCGGTCTGCGTCGGGTCATCGACGACGGACGACACGTTCGAGTGGGACGGCACGAACTGGACGAAGATCGCGCTCACGTCCTCCGCCGTCCGCTATTACGGCGAGGCCATCACGTACGACCCCGACCACCAGAATGTCGTGGTCTTCGGCGGAGCCCCGGTCCCCGGCACCGGCGCATTCCTGACCGCCACCTACACCTATTCGGGCGGGATCTGGGCGCAACAGGGCGATGTTCTGTACCCCGTGCCTCGCTCGCTCTTCAGCTTCGTTTCGGATCCCGTCCGCAACGTGATCTATCTGTACGGCGGTCTGAACGACGCCACGTCGTTCTTCGACTTCTGGACGTATCAGAACGGTCAGTTTCATCCCACTCTCGACGGATCACAGCCGAGCGATTGCGTGTTGCCGGTGGCCGCGTTCGACACCGACCGGCAGAAGGTCGTGATGCTCTGCTCGGGCGGCTCCACCTGGGAGTTCGATGGCACGGCGTGGACGGAGTACGACACATCGAAGAAAGCGCCTCCCTCGCACGAATGGAGCAGCCTGGTCTATGACCAGACGCTGAAGAAGATCGTTTTCTTCGGCGGCTACGGCGCCAGCAACAACAGTTATCTCGATCAGACCTGGACGTACGACGGTTCTGTCTGGGCGCAGGTGACGAAGAACCCTCCTCCCTCGCGCTCTCATACCTCGATGTGGTACGACCCGATCCTGAAGAAGACCGTGATCTATGGCGGCATCGGCCGGCTCACCTCGACCGATCGCCTGTCGCGTTACAGCGATATGTGGTCGTTCGACGGCACGGGCTGGACGCAGATCGTTCCGACGACGACTCCCGGGATGCGTTACGGGGCGCTGACAGCCGTCGATCCGAAGACGAACCACGCGGTCATCTTCGGAGGAATCAGAGTCGACACCGACTCGCTCAACAACACAATCCAGGTCTACGCGAACGATATGTGGGACTGGGATGGGACGAACTGGACGAAGGTCAACACCGCCGCCGTCCCCCCCGTACGTGAGAACGGCGGTCTTGCCGTCGACCCTCTCCGCAACCAGCTCGTAATGTTCGGCGGCTACAGCGGCTTTTACCACTCCGATCTCTGGAGCTTCGTCAACGGCAACTGGACGCAGATGACGGAGGTAATCAACCGGCGCCGTGCTGCGCGGTGATTGGGGAGTGGGGTGTGGGGTGTGGGGGGTGGGAGAGCGATGAGTGATGTCTTCGCTTCCGTCTCCCATACCCAACCCCCCTTACAATCTGAGTTGGCCAATGACGCTCCGGTGCCGCTGACGCGGCACGACATGGATTGACCTCGGCAACCAGGGGTGCTCGCAAAAAGCGCTCGCACCCCTGGCTACCATCTGTTGCCGCTATCGCGGCAACCTGGGCCAGGCCGTCAAATGACGCGTGTGTGGATTGCGAGGGCCAGCGCGGCGACGAAGCGGATATCAGTGTGGGGTTGTGTGGTGTGTAGGAGACAGATTCCGTAGTTCACGCCTCGCCCCCCACGCCCCACGTCCCACACGCCCACATCCCACGTCCCACCCCCCACTCCCCACT
>DATLWH010000665.1:0-2916 GCA_035576505.1 Thermoanaerobaculia bacterium
GCCCGCCGCGCGTACGCCAGCGCGTCGTGGCCAGATCGTCCGAGAGAATCTGGATGGCGTACAGGATGTAGTCGAGGTACTGGATCTCGGCAATCGGTCTGAGACCGCGCAAGGCCATCCCGATGGCCTGCCCGACGATCGTGCACTCGCGGATCCCGGTGTCGGAGACGCGATGGAGTCCGTACTTCTCCTGCAGGCCGGCACAGCCCTGGTTCACGTCGCCGAGCTTGCCGACGTCCTCCCCCAGGGCGATGAGGTTCGGGTAGCGCTCGAGCGCCGCGTCGAAACAGGCGTTGATGATCTCCGAGCCGTTTTTCTCCGGCGCGCCGTCGCCGTATTGCGGTTTGACCTCGGCGACATTGAGGGTCGACTCCACGCCGCTGCCATACAGCTCGTCGTCGTACAACGCGGCGGTGGCGAACTCACAGTCGCGGCGCCATTCGGCGATGCGATTGAGGATGTCCTCGTGTCCGGCCATGGCGCTTCGGGCGGCGATGAGCGCGCTCGTCAGCGACTTCATGGAATCGCGGCGGTAGGGCGCCCTGGTCTTGTGCAATTCAGAGCTGATGGCATCGAGCGCGGCCCGATCGGGTACGACCGATGCCATTTCGTCGATGAATCCAACGACCTTCTTCACCTCCGCGTCGATCGGCGCGCGATAGGCGTCCCAGGCACGGCGTTGCGCTTCGCGCACGAGCCGCAGGTCCTCTTTCTCCAACCCGTCGAGCTCGTCGGCCGTGGCGATGCCATGACCGATCATCCACTCGCGCATCTTGAGGATGCAGTCGAACTCGACTTCCCAGTCCAGGCGCTCTTTCGACTTGTAGCGCTCGTGCGAGCCTGAGGTGGAGTGTCCCTGCGGCTGCGTCATCTCATCGACGTGAATGATGGCCGGAACGTGCTCCATCCGCACGATCGACGCCGCGGCGATGTAGGTCTCACAAAGCGCCGGGTAGTCCCATCCGTGCACGATGTAGATGTCGTAGCCCACCTTCTGTTTCGGGTCGCGCTGGAAGCCTTTGAGCAGCTCCGAGATGTGCCCTTTGGTCACCTGGAACTCGTTCGGCACCGAGATGCCGTAGTTGTCGTCCCAGATGGAAAGGAGCATCGGCACCTGGAGCACGCCGGCGGCGTTGATCGATTCCCAGAACATCCCCTCGGCGCAACTGGCGTTGCCGATCGTGCCCCAGGCGATCTCGTCGCCGTTGCGCGAGAACTGCGTCATCGCCTTCAGCTCCTCGAGCTCGCGGTAGAGCTTGGAGGCGTAGGCCAGACCGACCAGACGCGGCATCTGCGATCCGGTCGGCGACACGTCCGCCGAGCTGTTGTACGTGTCGGTCTGATTGCGGAACGAGCCGTCGGGATTGAGCAGGCGGGAGGCGAAGTGGCCGTTCATGGAGCGGCCGCCCGACCACGGATCGTGCTCCACGTCGGCGTTCGCGTAGAGCTGGCCGAAGAACTCGTCGAGAGTACCGATGCCTGCCGCGAAGATGAAGGTCTGATCGCGATAGTAGCCGCTGCGCCAGTCGCCCTTGCGGAAGGCGCGGGCCATGGCCAGTTGCGCCACTTCCTTGCCGTCGCCGAAGATGCCGAACTTCGCCTTGCCCGTCAGCACTTCCCGGCGGCCGATGAGGCTGGCCTGCCGCGAGCGCCAGGCGACGCGGTAGTCGTCGATGATGCTTTCGCGCGTGAACTGTGTGCGGATCGTTTCCGTCTGCTCAGGTGTAGCCATAAACGCCGGAATCGTAGCACCTCAACGCCGCGGAACCAGCTCTCCCGTGATCGGGTCGAGCAGCAAGGGGGCGTCGGGAAAATCGCCGATGTCGATGCCGCGCCGCGGATCGTGCAACGGCTTCATGGCGTAGTCGATCCTCACGGGCTTCGGCGAGCGCCGCGCATAGCGATAAATGTGGCGGTAGATGCGCTGAACACTTTCGTAGCGGTAGTACGTGAACGAAGCGCCGGCGAGCAGCGGGACCGCCAGTATGGCCACCGCCCACCAGCGCCGGTCGAGCGCGAAGACAACCACCGTCAACGTGACGGGGATGAGATAGAGCCGCGGCAGAAACGTCAGATGCGGCACGGCCATCATGTGACGCGCCAGCTCATTGCCCTGGTACACCGTGAACATCGACAGATAGATGACGACGGCGCAACCGGTGTAGACGAGAAACGCCGCCCGCGCGCGCCACCCGCGCATGGCCACGAGCGAAAAGGTGAAGAAGCTGTATCCGATGATGCCCCACGGCGCCCACAACGTCTCCCGCCAGTAGCTCTCCAGGAGACCGGTCACGGTTGGAACGACCATGTCCAGCCGGAACTGGTGCGTATCGCCGGCAGAGCCGAGCGGAACGACAAGACTACGCAGGCCGAAGTAGAGGACGCCGATGGCGATGGCCGGAATGGCTGCCTTCACCGCCTCGCGAATCGTGAGCCTGCCGATGGCGACGAGGAGGAGGAGAAACGGGAGGATCATGGCGGCGCTTTCCTTGAAGAAGAACGCCACGCCGAAGAGAAAGCCGGCCTCCAGAAACCAGCCGCGCGCCAAGAGAACCAGGCCCCACGCGGCAAGAAGCAGCACCGAGGCGTCGAAGATGTTGGCGAACCAGCCGGCCACGATGATGGCCCCGGCGGAGAAGAGGGTGGCGAAGACGAAGACGAAGTCGCGCCGGTCGTCCGCTCCTGCCCAGGCCCGCAGCGCACGCACGAATAGCGCGACCGCCCCCAGGATCATCAATATGTTGACGATACGCAGCAGCCTCCAGGCCACCTCCGCCGGCAGCGCGTGGATCGTCAGCGCCGTGATGATGGTCGGGATCGGGCGCCAGAACGGAAGCGGCGTGTGAAGAATGGTGGCCACGAGCTGTCCGGCGCTCTGGTGCGCGTCGCCGAAGATGACCAGCGCATTCGTCTCAT